>WGBJ01000061.1 GCA_015494385.1 Marinosulfonomonas sp. | reverse complement strand
CCGATGATCCGCTCCACATAACGTAAAACCAGTGCGATCAGCCATTTGGGCAGGTGCAGGCTTTGTAAATAGCGCTGCATCAGCCATTCGGGATGGGCAAAGCTGGCAATCGAGATCACCGCGTCCATATCGTGCCGCCTTGACGCCACCAGCAATGTGGCCGCCGCCCCGACGGAATGACCCAGCAAGGCGATCTTGCCGGTTTCGGGTTGCTGTTTCAGCCAGTCCAGCCCGCTTTCAATGTCCTCGGCAAAGGTGGGCATGGATGATGGCCCGCCGCTGTCACTAGAGCCGTGATTGCGCGCATCAATCAGCAGGGCGTTGTAACCGGCCCTGCACAGGGGCACCGCCACGGGCAGGATCACTTCGGCGTTTACGCCCCAGCCGTGCATGATCAGGATGGTCGGGGTGGCAGGTTTGTCAGAGGCCAGAATATGCCAGCCAAACAGGTTTGCACCGTTCTTGCCGGGTATATTGACCGGTTTGAAATTCAGCCCGTAACCGGCCGGATCACCGGTTTCCTTGAGGCGGGGCGCACGGAATCCGTAGCGCACCGCAAAGACGAACAGCAGCACAGTGAACGCGATAATGGCAAGGATTATAAGGGCTGTATTCACCGCAGTTTCTTGATCTCGACCTCGGCCCCCAATGCGGCGGCCAGTGACATGAAACGCGCCTCGGCCACTTCGCCAAACAGCCCGCGGCCGGTTTCATCCAGCCGCAGTTCCAGTTGTTTTTTCTTGGGGAAATAGCGCAGGTTTGCCATTTTATCCAGATCGTCCACCGTCAGCATCGCACCAAAGCGCATGGCTTTGCCCACCACCTCGGCATCCACCGCATCCTTTTGTGCCAGCAATTCCACCATCGGTTCAAACCGCGTGCCTTCGCGGCTGTTTTTGTAACGGTGTAGCAGGGCCAGCCCCAGAAACACCCGTTCGCGGTGGCGCAGACCGCCCAGATTGGCGCGGGTGGCGTTGTCAAAACAGACTTCGGCGCGGTAATCGGGGTGGGCGCGCCATGTCACATCATGCAGCAGGCAGGCGGCAAGGATCAGGCGTTTGCGCTCATCCGGTGCCGATTTGAACAGCGGCAGGATGAAATTATAGAGCTGTTTGCCAAAGCCCGGCCAGCGGGCGTCTTTGCTTTCGGCAAAGCGGCAAGCCTCGATCAGCGGGTCGCGGTCACGCAGTTTTTGCGGCATTTGTTCATACAACATGCCTTCGCGGATGCCATAGCTGGAGATGGCGATTTCCTTGGGCTTGAATTTGCGCACCACCCGTTTCAGAACCTCGCAGGCGACCGGCACCAGCACCATCCGCGCCTGTGACGTGCCGGTCAGGGCGCGTAATTCGTCCAGATCATGCGCGTTGATCCATTTCACCGTTTCCATCACCGATTTGGGCGTCATCCGGTATTCGTGCAGCACAGTCAGCGGATAGCCACGGCGCAGCATGTCGATCCGCGCAATCGCCCGCCATGATCCGCCGACCAGAAACAGCCGCTTGCCCTCGACCGGAATCTGGCTGTGCAGATCGTCCAGAATACCGCTGATATGCTTCTTCAGCCCCTTCTTGCCGCCCTTCACATTCGACAGTTTCAGCGGGCCCAGCGGGGATGTCAGCCGCCGCCCCACACGGCCCTCGGCGACCTCGGCCAGTTCCATTGACGAGCCACCAATGTCGCAAACCAGCCCGTTTGCGGTGGGCCAGCCCAGCAACACGCCTTGGGCCGACAGGCGTGCTTCTTCCTCGCCGTCGATCACATAGATTTTCAGTCCGGTTTCGCGCATTACTTCTTCGCAGAAGTCATTGCCGTCCGTGGCCTCGCGCACTGCTGCCGTGGCGACAGCGGTCAGCGGCGGGATGTTCATGCCTTCGGCCAGCAGTTGAAACCGTTTGATCGCCGCCAGCGCCCGTTCGCGCCCCGTCGGGTTCAGGTGGCCGGTTTCGGGCAGCCCCGCGCCCAAGGCACACATGATCTTTTCGTTGTAGAAATAGGCGGGGCTGCGGGCGGCGCCGTCAAACACCACCAACCGGACCGAGTTCGAGCCCACATCCACGACACCAACGCGCGACAGGGCGCGGGTGGAGGGATCATCAAACAGCGGACGGCCAAAGGGGCCCCAGTCTTCGGTTGTGTTGTCCATTGATTCACCCCCCGTTGTTCGCAATCAGTTTGCAGCGGGCAGGGGTATGACGTCAATCTTTGGTGTGGGTCAGTTCCGGCACATCGGCGGCCCCCGCCTTGCCACGGCCCGACAAAGAGGGGTTTTCCATAAAGAAACGGTGGCAATTGAACGGATGCGCGTCGGGTGCGGTTTTTGGGCGCAGGTAGCGGCCATCGGGGAACAGAACCCAGCTCTGGGCCTCGTCCGCCATGTTGGCGGCCATGATCTGGCTCATGATCTGGGCCTTGACCGTGGCGTTCGTTGCCTCGACCAGCGTTTCAACGCGGCGTTTCAGGTTGCGGCCCATCCAGTCGGCCGAGGAAATATAAACACGGGCCTTTTTGGCGGGCAGGCCATAGCCGTTGCCAAAGCAGACAATGCGCGAATGTTCCAGAAACCGGCCAACGATGGATTTGACGCGGATATTGTCGGACAGCCCTTTGATGCCGGGGCGCAGGCAACAGATGCCGCGAATAACAAGGCTGATTTTTACACCGGCTTGCGAGGCGGCATAAAGCGCGTCGATCACATCGGGATCGACCAGCGAATTCATCTTGGCCCAGATTTCGGCGGGCTTGCCCTCGGCTGCAAATGCCGCTTCGCGCTTGATGCTGTCGATCAGGGTTTCTTTCAGGTTCAACGGGGAAATGGCAAGGTTTTCCAGCCCATCAGGCTGGGCGTAACCGGACAGATAGTTGAACACTTTGGTCGCGTCCCGCCCAAGGGCGGCGTTGCAGGTGAACAGCGACAGATCGGTATAAATCCGCGCGGTGATCGGGTGGTAATTGCCGGTGCCAAAGTGGGTATAGGTGACCAGCTTGTCGCCCTCGCGGCGCACAACAACGCTGATTTTGGCGTGGGTTTTATAGTTGATAAAGCCGTAAACCACATGCGCGCCGGACCGTTCCAGATGGCGTGACTGGCGGATGTTGGCGGCTTCGTCAAAGCGGGCCTTCAGCTCCACCAAGGCGGTGACAGATTTGCCCGCTTCGGCGGCTTCGCACAGGGCGGCAACGATGGGGGAGT
>WGBJ01000060.1 GCA_015494385.1 Marinosulfonomonas sp. | reverse complement strand
GTCGAACGGCACCAACGACTAGGTTTGGCACCTCGTTAGGTATTGGCCCCGTGTTCACGTGTTGGACGCGGGGCTTTTTTGCAAAGGACGCTTGATCATGCGGATATTGTTTGTTTGCCTTGGCAACATCTGCCGCTCGCCCACGGCCGAAGGGGTGTTTCGCACACTTAGCCAAAAGGCAGGGATGGATCTGGAAATTGACAGCGCTGGCACCGGCGGCTGGTATATCGGCAAAGCCCCTTATGGTCCGATGCAGGCCGCTGCGTTGCAGCGGGGGTATGATTTGTCAAACCTGCGCGCGCGGCAGTTCCATTCGGGGGATTTTGACAGTTTTGATCTGATCATCGGCATGGATACCGAAAACATCGCGGATATAGAAAGCCTGCGCCCCGCTGGCAATAAAACACCTGTGCGCCTGTTCACCGATTACGCGCCCAAATCCGGTGCCGACCATGTGCCGGACCCCTATTATACCCGCGATTTTGATGGACCTTTGGCATTGATCGAAGAAGCCAGCCATGGACTGATCGCAACCCTGTAGGGTGGGCCGGTTCTGTGGCAAAGCCGCAGGTTCGCCCACCATTCGCACCGGATCCTTACTGACAATAAGCCTGAGCAATCATCCCAAAATCCTTATACCGCAGCCAGAAGGCTTCTTTGCGGGCATTGTCTGCCTGACGCACATCCTGTGCCATTTGCGGGTCTTTAAAGAATTTGGCGGCCAGTGCCTGATCGCGATTGGTCAGAACCTGATCTGCAGCATCCTGAATGCAGCGGCACAATTGACGCGACGCGCCGGGGCGGTCGGATTGCATGCAGGCGCGATGGATTTTACCACCGGCAAGGGCCGCGGGTGCGGTTGCGGATAGGATGGAAACGGCGAACAACGCCGTGAATGCGATGGTCTTCATTGTCTTTGCCTCTTGCCTATGCGGGCGCCCGGTTTCATCCGGATGTCATCCCGCCTATTGCTTGTTTTTTGGCAATATGCCCGAAGTGGTTTCAAATTTCAATCACCCGGAAAACAGGCTGTGGCCTGATTGCGCTATTCCAGTTGCACAAGCGGGCATTGGGCAACAAGCATCTCGGCTTCGGTTCTGGGGCAAAGGCGGGTGGCATCGGTCATCACGGCTGCACTGGCGGCGGCGGCCCCTTTTTGCAAGGCTTGCGGCGGGGTCTCTCCGCGCGACAGGGCCAGAACCAGCGCTCCGACAAAACTGTCGCCTGCGCCAACCTTGCTGCGCACCGGCACATCGGCAGCGGCCGCATGCCAGCGTTCATTGCCAGTGGCCAGAACAGACCCCTTGGCCCCCAGCGCCATCACGATCACTTGCGCTACTCCGCGTTTGACCAGATGGGTGGCGAATTGGGCCAGTGCCTCGACGCTTTCCAGTTCTTCTCCGGCCAGTTCCTCGGCCTCGGCCTTGTCCATGCGCAGCAGATAGGGCGGGTTCGCGGGGCCGGACACCATTTGCCGCAAGGCCCGTCCGGATGTGTCCACCACCAACCGTGCGCCGGTGCCGTAAATTTGGCGTTCCAGCAGGGCAGGGAAATCATCGGGCACGCCGGGCGGGTTGCTGCCGCTTAGCACCACATACCCATCTTTCGGGATGGTTTTGTGGATTTCTGCCAGCACGGATTCCACCAGTGCCGCATCCCAGATCGGGCCAGGCATTACAAAACGGTATTGCTGGCCGGTACGCCGTTCGGTCACTGCCATGCTTTGACGGGTTTCGCCGGGAATATCGAAGGGATGGACCCGCACCCCTTCGCGCCCCAGCAGACTAAGCAATATTTGCCCCATATGCCCGCCCACAGCGGCAAAGGCGCGGGCATCGCCGCCCAGAATATGGATGGCGCGGGCCACGTTCACCCCGCCGCCACCGGGGTCGCGCATCGGGGCTTCGCAGCGTGTTTTGCGATCCGGTCGCACCCGTTTGGCCGAGGTCGAAAAATCAACCGTGGGGTTCAGGGTGATGGTCAGAATATCGGACATTTTGCGGCGCCTTTACATACGGTTCCGGAATGCGATCAGCGTCCCAGATTCCGCGAGGAATGGCAACAGGCCACAGGCGCACAGGGGCTGGCTATTCCGGATATTTGCGTCTGGCTTTGGCCACTTCGATCCGCCCGCCGTTCTTGCGGGTCTGGGCTGTGGCGCGCCATTCGTAAGTATGGCGCCCGCTGGGCGGGCAGGGGGATTTGTATTTGAACGCCCCGGGTTCGATCACCTGCTGGCCGGTGTATTTCACCACCCCGCCACCGTGGTTATATCCCGGCACATCACGATCGGTCAGCTTGAAGCGGATATACCGGGTGCCGGCGGGGACGTCCTTTAGGACAAACCGCGGGTTGGCGACGCGGTTCGGATTGCCGCTGGTGCACAGCTTTAGCCCTTTCCAGTCAAACCCGATTTCGAACGCCTGAGCGGCAGGGGCAGATAGGGCAATTGTGGTGGCGATGGCGAATGTCGATAATAGAATGCGCATTGAATAACCTCGTAAAGAAATTGAATACTCGCATCATAGCCTATTTCGGCAATCTGGCCAATACGCGCTGCAATTCACCGATCAGTGCTTTTCGTTCGTCCACCGCCAGGAACGCCCCGATCTCGACCTCGCGGTCCCCGCCGCGCAGTGTCAGGTAGTTGTCCACGGGGCCGAATTTCGGGTGCATATGCACGCTGACCCAATAGGGATTGGCCGACCAGTGCTGCGGTTTGCCGCGCGGGTTTTGGCGGGTCAGCTCCATATGGTCGGACCAGATGGTCAGGGTTTCAAGGATCATCCCGTCCTTGTAGCTGCGCATCAGAAAATACCAGATGGCCGCCACCGCAGCGGCCAGAAACGGCAACAGGAACCACAGGTATTTTGTGCCCAGAAAGGCCAGCAAGGGAATGCTGATCAGGGCTGCAGTGATGCCGATGAACCAGACGAACCCGCGTGGGGGCAGGGAACGGTAGGGCCAAAGTATCAGTTGGCCGTAGGGTTTGCCGGTGGCATGGGCAAAGCAAGAGGCCCCGAATTGCTCCGAGGCCTCTTGATCAGGTTTTATCTGCCACTTGTATGGCAATGCGCCGTCCCCTTAGTGGTTGTGGCTTCTGTCCCATTCTTCCTGCTTGGCAAGAATCTCGAACGTATGTTCCGGCGGCGGGGTGGGCAATGTCCACTCCAGCGTGTCGGCGTATTCGTTCCAGTAGTTCTTTTCGGTCACCCGTTTGCCTGCCAGCAGAGTGTAGAACACGATGCCGATGAAGAACACGAAGGATGCAAACGACAGGAAGGCGCCCCACGACGAAATGTAGTTCCAGTAGGCGAAGGCCTCGGGATAGTCGATATAGCGGCGTGGCATGCCCTGACGGCCCAGAAAGTGCTGCGGGAAGAATGTCAGGTTGGTGCCGATAAAGAACATAGCGAAATGCAGTTTGCCTGCCCATTCCGGATACTGGCGACCCGACATTTTACCAATCCAGAAATAGACACCGGCAAAGATCGCGAATGCGGCCCCCAGCGACATCACATAATGGAAGTGCGCCACGACGTAGTAGGTATCGTGATAGGCACGGTCCAGACCCGGT
>WGBJ01000059.1 GCA_015494385.1 Marinosulfonomonas sp. | reverse complement strand
TTGCGCATCCGTGCGCTTTCGATGAACACCCGCAGGTTCGCCCGCGCCTCGGCCTGACCGATGAATTCATCCAGCACCTGCGGGCGCAAGGCGCGATCCGCATCCTCGGGCCGTGGTTCGGGGCGCAATGTGGGGTCGGGTTCGGTCATTCAATCACCCCTTTGGTGCCAGCAGTTTCAGCGCCGCGCGGATCAGATCGGGCGTGTCGGCATCGGGGTTTTCGCCCGCCGCCTGCGCCACCGCCATTGAAGCATCCGCAGGTGCGTAGCCAAGATTGCCCAAGGCCGACAAGGCCTCGCTCTGGGCCGCCGCCGATGTTGGCGCAGCGGCGGCAACCACGGGTGTTTCGATCACTTCGACCTCGGCCACAACGTCACCCTGCGCGGCCGCCATTGTGCCGCCCATCGCCATCACGGCGGGGGCTTTGTCTTTTAGTTCCAGCACCACCCGCTGCGCGGTTTTCGGGCCGACCCCTTTGGCCGCCTTCACCGCGTTTATGTCGCCTAAGGCGATTGCGCGGCTGACCCCTTCGGCACCCAATGTGCCCAGAATAGCCATCGAGGCTTTGGCCCCGATCCCCTGAACGCCCATCAGCAGCCGGTGCCATTCCTTTTCCAGCAAGGTGGTGAAGCCGAACAGTTGCAGGTTATCCTCGCGCACCAGCAGGTCGGTGAACAGCGCCAGTGCCTCGCCATTGGCCGGCAGGGTCGCCATGGTGCGATCCGATACATAAACGATATAGCCAACGCCGCGCACGTCGATCAGCACATGATCGCCCGCGCGATATTCCAGCCGCCCCGAAATCTTGCCAATCATGCGCTTGCCCTCTTTAGTGCTGCCGCGTAATGCCCCGCCGATTGCACATGATGCGCATGGCAAATCGCGATCGCCAAAGCATCCGCCGCATCCGGCCCGGCCAGCTCCACCCCGGGCAGTTGCAAGCGCACCATATGTGCCACCTGCCCCTTGTCGGCATGGCCCACACCAACCACGGTTTTCTTAACCTTGTTCGGTGCGTATTCCCCGACACTCAAACCCGCCTGCGCCGGAACCAGCATGGCAATGCCGCGCGCCTGCCCCAGCTTCAGGGTGCCCGCGCCATCCTTGTTGACAAAGGTCTGCTCGACCGCCGCCGTATCGGGGGAAAACCGTGCCATGATTTCGCTAAGCTGTGTGTGCAACGATAACAGGCGCGCCGCCAGATCATCACCGGCGGAATGGCAAATACCATTGCCCACATGCCCCAGACGGGAACCGGCAACGTCAATCACCCCCCAGCCAAGGTTTCGCAACCCCGGATCAATTCCGATAACGCGCATACTGCTCCTCGCTGCCGCCGGCTTTGTTGCCTTTGCGCAACGTCTAGCACGAAAGGGGAACATTTGCCAAATGGAAAGCTGTGTGAACAAAGAATTAATATTCTGCCCGATTTGTTGGTTTAACGGCAAAATTCGACATCCCGCAGGCCAAATACGACCTCTGCCCATCTTGATTTTGCCTTAATTTACAAACCTTTAACCACCCCTTAAGCCATGCGCAAAACGCATATTGGGTATGCGGTTTCACCGGCTTGTTTGGCCAAGGTCCAAGGCCTAGATGCCATTTCAGTAATTAACAACAGCACATCGCTGCATCCAACACCCGAAAAAAGGAAGACGAACATGACTGTCTATAACAACACCCGTCTGCTGGTCGACGGTGCACGCGGTTCCGATCTGGGCATTTCCCGCGCAGTATACCGCCTGACCACATTCATCGCTGATCTTGGCACATCTTTTGCCAACTGGAACAGCGCCCGCAAAACCCGCGCCGAATTGTCCAAACTATCGGACTATGCGCTGGAAGACATCGGCCTGACCCGTGGCGACATTCCCTATCTGACAATCCACAGATAGACTTTGCACAGTTCAAACGAAAAAGCCGCGCCTGTTACGGGCGCGGCTTTTTTGTGATGATGTATATGATCTAGCGCAGCCGAGATGTAATCTGGCCGGCAATCCATTTTGTCAGCGGATCCGCCGACATGGCATATGCCCCGGCCTGCTCTACAACAGTGCCTGACTGCAGCTTTTCCACACGGTCGTTGAATGTTGCTTCGCCCAGTTGCACCAAAAGGAAGCCCTTAAAGATAAAGAACGCAACAAAGCAAAGGGCCACACCCTTCCATGGGAACCGCGGGCCACTGCGCCGAACCTTGGCGACAATCAAGCCGTCGTGGTTCACCGATGCGATATATCCGTTTGCAAGCTTGTTGTGACGCTTGTTAATGCGTTTCACCCGCTTGCCGAAGTCTTTCATATTTGGGTCAGCCATAAAAGCCTCACTATGTAACCATTAATAAATTATGAGAACGTCCAAATGTGGCGTAATTTAGACAAGTATGGCGTTTTACGTAGTCGGACACAATGACTAAGCAGGATTCCGCCGCAATAATAGCGTCGTCCACTCTCCATTTTCGCGTTTCCCGACCAAACCAAACCCGTTTAACGTGTAAATATCAATGACTTCCTGTGCCTGTTCGTTCAAAATACCCGAAAGGATCGCATATCCGCCATTTTTGACCGAATCGTCCATATCCGGTGCCAGACTGATCAACGGGCCTTTCAGGATATTGGCAAAGACCAGATCAAAGGGGGCGGCCTGTTTCAATTCCGGCGCGTCGAACCCGGCGGCCTCGACACAGATCACCCGCCCGTCCAGACCATTGCCGGCCACATTGGCGCGGGCCACATCCACCGCCTGCACGTCAATATCGCTGGCCAGCACCGGATTGGGCCAGATTTTCGCCGCCGCCATCGCCAGCACCGCTGTCCCGCAACCGATGTCGGCCACATTTTCGCCGACAAACCCGTCATTCGCCAACTGGTCCAGCATCTGCAAACAGCCCAGCGTGGTGCCGTGGTGGCCGGTGCCAAAGGCCATCGCGGCCTCGATCAGCAATGCAACCGATCCTTCGGGCACTTTATCGGCATCATGGCTGCCATAGACAAAGAACTGCCCCGCCTGCACCGGCGACAATTCGCGGCGCACATGCGCCACCCAGTCGACCTCGGGCAGTTCCGACACCACAAAGGGTTTGGCCTCAAAGGCCGCAGCCAGCAGCGCCAGCCCGGCCTCGTCCGGTTTCTCGACGAAATAGCCGCCAACCTCCCAGATGCCCGAGCCATCCTCGACCTCGAACACGCCGACGCCTGTGGGTTCGGGCACCAGCCGTTCCAGCGCCTCGCCCAGCGCTTCGGCCGGCTGTTGCCCGTTCAAGGTGGTCAGGGCTGTGAATGTGGGCATGGGGATCTCCGATACAAATCTGTTGCGCAATTACAGCGCTTTGCGTTTCATTTGATACAAGCACCGGCATGACCGCCGAGGCAGCGATTGCCAGAGCAATGGCGTTCGGCGGTCATGCCGGTTCAGATCAAACGCAAAGCGCTTTAGGCTCTACCCAAGGCAAGGTCAAGCCGTAGGGCGGGGTTCAGCCCGCCGTCATTCCAATCGGGCAACTCACCCCTGTGCCACCAATGCCACAATACCCGGCAGGGTTCTTGGCCAGATATTGCTGGTGATAGTCCTCGGCATAGTAAAATTCCGGCGCCAGCAGGATTTCGGTTGAAACCGCCCCGAATCCGGCCTCTTCCAGTCTGGGCGCAAAGGCGATGCGGCTGGCTTCGGCCTGTGCCAGCTGTTCGCCGGAATAGGTATAGATACCCGACCGGTACTGCGTGCCGCGATCATTGCCTTGGCCCATCCCCTGCGTCGGATCATGCCCCTCCCAAAAGGTTTTCAGCAGGGCTTCGTAGCTCACCACGTCCGGATCAAAGATGATCCGCACCACTTCGTTGTGGCCGGTCTGACCCGTGCAAACCTCGTCATAGGTGGGGTTGGGCGTATAGCCCGCCGCATAGCCCACCATCGTCAGCCAGACACCTTTGATTTGCCAGAACATCCGTTCCACCCCCCAGAAACAGCCCATGCCGAACATGGCTTGCTCCATGCCCTCGGGCACGTCCGATTTCAGCGGACGGGAGGTCAGAAAATGGGCTTCGGCGGTCGGGACAGGATCAGGACGGCCCGGCAAGGCGTCTTCGGGTGCGACCATTGCGGATTTCTTGTGCAGCGTGGAAAACATCGGTGCTCCTTTGGTTGCAAACGGATATATCTGTATATAGCCGTAAAAACCCGACAGCGCTACTGCGCCGGCACCACGGTTTTATGGGCAAATATCGTTTCATGCCCTTTTTCGGGATGACGCGGGATCATCAGGGCAAGGGCCAGAGACGTTGCCGCCATCCCCGCCGCAAGGGCAAACACCCCGCCCGGTGCGGTGACCCAAAGATACCCCAGCAGGGCGGGCAAAAACACCGCCGAGATATGGTTGATGGTGAACGCGACAGCCGCCGTGGGGGCAATATCCTGCGGGTCGGCGATTTTCTGGAAATAGGTTTTCAACGCAAAGGCCAGCGCAAAGAACATGTGGTCAATCACATACAGCGTCGCCGCCAGCACCACGCCCCAGCCAAAATAGAAGATCCCCCCATATAGCGAAAACACAATCACCAGCCCGACATATTCAAAAATCAGCGTGCGGCGCTCCCCGAACCGGCCCACAGCGCGCCCCATCAGCGGGGAAAACACCATGTTGGCAATCAGGTTGATTAAATAAAGGGCTGTGATCTCGTGCACCTTGAAGCCGAATTTCTCGACCATCATAAAGCCCGCGAAAACCACGAAAATCTGCCGCCGTGCGCCGGCCATAAACTGCAAGGCGTAATACAGCCAATAGCGCCGGCGCAGCACAAATTTTTTCGTCTGGGGATGCGGGGCCTCGAACTGCGGATAGGCCACCAGAGCAAAGATCGCGACCAGCGCGGTGAACCCGCCCGACACCATATAGACAAAATTATAGCTCAGATCAAAAGCGCGCCAGGTCAGCACAATCAACACATAGGACACCAGTGTTGCCGCCGAACCGGCAGCCCCGATCCACCCCAGAACATGTGGTGCGCGGGCCTTGTCGATCCATTGCAATTGCAGCGACTGGTTGACCGTTTCGTAATAGTGAAAACCGATCGAGGACAGCATGGTGATCGTCAGAATACCCCCAAGCGAAGGGAACTGCGCCGTCAATGCCGTCGCAACCCCCAGCAGCAACAGTGAAACAGCCGCCAGAACCTGTTCGCGAATGAAAACGATCAACGCAATCACCCCGACCGCCAGAAACCCCGGGATTTCGCGCACTGAATGCAGCCAGCCGATTTCAACGCCGGTAAATCCTGCCTTATCAATCACGAAATTATTCAGCAACGCGCCCCATGTGGCAAAGGCGACGGGCATCGCGGCCGACATCAGAAACAACAGGAAAATCGGTCGCTGCCAAAAGGGCAACGTCTGCGCCTGTTCCAGGGTGACAAGTTTCCTGCGTGTTTTCATATCCCTCCCTTAGGCGCATTGGCCGCAAGACTCCAGTGTTGCAATCGTGATCTATATCAAGGATCATAATCACAAATTAGAATATGTAGCCGATAACGCAGCGACCCCGAGGATATAATGGACATTCTGCCCCTTGTTGAATGGCTGGGCGAAAACCCCACAGCCGCCCTGTTCGGCCTGATCACCGGCGTGATTTTCGGCATCGCCGGTCAGCGCTCGCGGTTTTGTCTGCGCGCCGCCACGATCGAATTTGCCCGCGGCCAGATCGGGCCAAGTGTGACCGTCTGGCTGCTGACCTTTTCCACCGCCCTGTTCTGGGTGCAGGGCGCGGACCTGCTGGGCCTTATGCGGGTGGAAGAAGCGCGCATCATGGCCGTGCCCGGATCATGGTCGGGCGCCATCATCGGCGGCTTGATCTTTGGTGTTGGTATGGTTTTGTCGCGCGGCTGTTCGGGCCGGTTGCTGGTGCTGGCGGCCACAGGCAACCTGCGCAGCGTCGTTTCGGGGCTGATTTTCGCCGTGGTTGCCCAGATGAGCCTGCACAGCTGGCTGGCCCCCCTGCGCAACTGGCTGGCGGCCCTCTGGACCACCAAGGGCGGGCAAAATATGGACTTGCTGGCCGAATTCCACCTGCCCGACTGGGGCGGATTTGCCCTGGGCATCGTGCTGGCCGGTTACGCCATCTATCAGGCGCGGCGCAACCAGATGAGCACCATGCGGCTGGTCTTTGCCTCGGGCGTCGGTTTTGCTGTGGCGGTTGGCTATCTGCTGACGTTCAACCTCTCCGAAGTCAGTTTTGACCCGATCACCGTCACCAGTGCCACCTTTACCGGCCCCTCGGCCAATACACTGATGTTCGCACTGGACAGCACATCCATCCTGAAATTCGACATCGGGCTGGTGCCCGGCGTGTTCCTTGGCTCGTTCATGGCCTCTGTGATCGCGCGGGATTTCAGGTTTCAGGGGTTCGAGAATGAAGCCAACATGCGCCGTTCGATGTTTGGGGCGGTGCTGATGGGCTTTGGCGGGATGCTGGCGGGAGGCTGTGCGATTGGCAACGGTGTGACCGGCACATCAATCATGGCCGGCACCGCATGGCTGGCGCTGTTCTTTATGTGGGTCGGGGCGATGGCCACCGATTACCTGCTGGACCAGCGGCGGGTTGCACTGCCGGCCTGATCAGGAAAACAGCGACCGCATCAACAGCATTGCATTGGCCGGATTTTCCCCGAT
>WGBJ01000058.1 GCA_015494385.1 Marinosulfonomonas sp. | reverse complement strand
ATGGCCGTGCGCTGAGTTTCGGGCGTGACTACATCATCCCTGCCCCGTTTGACCCGCGTCTGATTTACACGATCCCGCCCGCCGTAGCCAAAGCGGGTATGGATACCGGCGTGGCGCGTCGCCCGATTGTCGATATGGAGGGCTATGAGGAATCGCTGAAAGAGCGGCTTGATCCCACGGCGTCCATCCTGCGTGGCATCCATGCCCGCGCCAAGGCGGCGCAACGGCGGATGATCTTTGCCGAGGGCGATGATGTGCGCGTGTTGCGTGCCGCTGTTGCCTATCAGCGTGCCGGTTTGGGTCATGCGCTGGTTGTTGGTCGTGATGATGACGTAAAGGCCAAACTGGAAGCCGCCGGCATGGGCGATGCGGTGAGCGAACTGGAGGTGGTGAACGCCGCCAAAACCGAGCATCTGTCGATGTATAAGGATTTCCTTTACAAACGCTTGCAGCGCAAAGGGTATGACCGTTCCGATATTCACCGTCTGGCGGCCCGTGATCGGCATGTATTTTCGGCGCTGATGTTGGCGCATGGGCATGGCGACGGGCTTGTCACCGGCGCGACACGCAAATCGGCGCATGTGTTGCAGTTGATTAACCATGTGTTTGATGCCTCGGCGGCGGATGGTGCGGTCGGCGTGACCGCAGTCCTGCATAGCGGGAAAATTGTGCTGATTGCGGACACTCTGGTGCATGAATGGCCCGACGAAGAAGATCTGGCAACCATTGCCGAACGTGGGGCCGATGTGGCCAAATCCCTTGGATTAGAGCCGCGTGTGGCCTTTGTCAGCTTCTCGACGTTTGGCTATCCGGTGTCCGAGCGGGCCGAGAAAATGCACCTGGCGCCGGAAGTTCTGGAAAAGCGCGGGGTGTCGTTTGAATTTGAAGGCGAAATGACCGTAGACGTGGCTTTGAACGCCAAGGCGATGGCGCAATATCCGTTCAGCCGCCTGACTGGTCCCGCCAATGTGCTGGTGGTTCCGGCGCGACATTCGGCGTCAATTTCGGTCAAGCTGATGCAGGAAATGGCGGGGGCAACGGTGATCGGGCCGATCCTGACGGGGATTGATGCCTCGATCCAGATCTGTTCCACCGTGTCCACCTCGAACGACATTCTGAACATGGCTATTCTGGCTGCTTGCAAGGTGGGCTAAATGACGATCTATAACCTCGGCTCGATCAACGCGGATCATTTCTATCAGGTGCCGCACTTGCCCGACCCGGGGGAAACACTGGCGGCGGATGCGTTCTCGACCGGGTTGGGCGGCAAGGGGATCAACCAATCGGTTGCCGCAGCGCAGGCAGGATCGAAGGTGGTTCATATCGGTGCAGTCGGGCCGGACGGGCAATGGGCGGTTGACCGGATCGCCGGTTTCGGGATCGAGACGCAGCATATCCAAAGGGTTGAAACGCCAACGGGTCATGCGATTATCAATGTCGATACTGGCGGCGAAAACGCGATTGTGCTATTTTCCGGTGCGAACAATTGCCAGTCGGTCGCGCAGATCGAACAGGTTCTGGGCGGGGCAAAAAAGGGCGACATCCTGCTTTTGCAAAACGAAACCACGCTTCAGGCCGAGGCCGCAAAGATCGCCCATGATCGCGGGTTAAAGGTGATTTATTCTGCCGCCCCGTTTTCGGTAGAAGCGGTTAGGAATGTGATGGAATACGTCACGATCCTGATGATGAATCAGGTTGAATCCGAACAGCTTTGCGCAGGGTTAGAGACTGATCTGGCCTCGCTTCCCGTATCGGAAATCATTGTCACCAAAGGGTCAAACGGGGCGATGTGGTTGCAACCGGAAACGGGTGAAACCAGCTATACCCCTTCGTTCCCCGTCAAACCCGTCGATACCACGGCTGCAGGCGATACCTTTGCCGGTTACGTTGCGGCGGGGTTGGATCAGGGGATGAACGTGCAGGACGCCATGCGCCGCGCCTCCGCTGCGGCGGCGTTGAAGGTAACGTGCAAGGGTACGGCGGATGTGATCCCGTCAGCTGATGAAGTTGATAACTTCCTGACGGCTAATGCCGGATAAACGGCGCGTTGGCGCCCCATAGGCGCTTAACCCGCGCATCCCGACCACAAGCTTTGCGATAGGCCTGATAGGCTTGTGATTGCCTTTTGATCCCGAACCGCGTCAACACCCGTCGGGTGCCCTTGTAGTAATCCTGATGTGGCGGGCCAGCGATGTAAAACCGGCTTGCAGGTAAAATCTGGGTGCGGATCGGGCGATGCAAGGCGCGTCTTGCATAGCGAAGGGTTGCCTCGGCAATAGCCTTTTCCCTTGGGTTAGAGACGAATATAGCCGTGCGATAGCTATCCCCACGGTCACAAAACTGCCCGCCGCCATCGGTTGGATCAATTGACATGATGAACAGTTTCAACAGGGATTCATAACTGATCCTGGCAGGGTCATAGGTGATCTGCACGGCCTCGAAATGGCCCGTTCCGCCTGCACTGACCTGTTTATAGGTCGGGTTTTTCGTGGTGCCGCCGGTGAAACCCGACACGGCTTTGACCACCCCGCGGACACGCTCGAAATCGGATTCGACACACCAGAAACAGCCGCCGGCCACCACCATTGTTTTTGTTGATCCGGCATAGGCCCGGGAATGGTTCAGGGCGATACCTGCCAGGATGGCGATAAACAGTATGATGCTTCTGAGTGTGTTTTTCATGTGGGCCTCCGTTAGTATAGTGCAGCTTGTTTTATGCACCGACCCTGCACAACCCGCCTCACGTCACAGTGAACAGGATTTACCGCTTGCGATGTGACTGATCTGCGCTAACGTCTGGGCGAACAAGGAGGCAAACATGTCCGATCACGTCACCACCCATCAGGCGCAAGAAGATGCGCGCAATGAATCGCTGCTGATTTACGTTGATGGCGAAATGAAGCCCCGGGCCGAAGCGATGGTCAGTGTTTATGACAGCGGTTTCATGCTGGGCGATGGCGTGTGGGAGGGGCTGCGCCTGTATGACGGGCGCTGGGCTTTTGTGGATGAACATCTGGACCGGTTGTTCGAGGCCGCCAAGGCGATTGATCTGGATATCGGTATGACGCGGGATCAGGTTTTTGCCGCATTGGAGCAAACCCGCGCCGCCAATGACATGCACACCGATGTCCACGCCCGCCTGATGGTGACGCGCGGGGTGAAACGGCTGCCATTTCAGCATCCCAGCCTGTCAGTCTCCGGTCCGACCATGGTGATCATCATGGAACATTCCAAACCCAAGGCTCCACGCCCGATCCGGCTGGCCACGGTGCCGCATCAGCGCGGCTTGCCGATGACGCAGGATCCGAAACTGAATTCCCATTCCAAGCTGAACTGCATTTTGGCCTGTATCGCCGCCGAAAAGGCCGGCGCGGACGAAGCCTTGATGCTGGATGTGCATGGGTTTGTGAACACTACCAACGCCTGTAACTTTTTCATTGTGCGCAAGGGGCAGGTTTGGACCAGCACCGGCGACTATTGCATGAACGGCATCACCCGGCAAAAGGTCATCGATCTGTGTCGTGCCAACGGTATTCCTGTGTTCGAGCGCAACTATTCACTGGTCGATACCTATGGTGCTGACGAGGCCTTTTTGACCGGCACCTTTGGCGCGCAATCCCCTGTCAGCAAAATTGACGGACGGGTGATTGGCAGCGGTCAGTTGGGGCCGGTAACGGAACGTATCAGGGGGCTGTATAAGGCTCTAATCCAGCAGGAAACGGCGAAATGAAGATTGCAATGTGGTCCGGCCCGCGGAACCTGTCGACGGCGATGATGTATTC
>WGBJ01000057.1 GCA_015494385.1 Marinosulfonomonas sp. | reverse complement strand
TAATGTTTACCGGCACCTGTTGACACGCGCTGCGACTCCCCATATACGGCGACCACTTGGGCAGGGTGTATTCCCTTTATGCCCAACTCAGAACTAGTAGTGGTCAAGATCCGGGCTGGCGCTCCGATCCTCTGGTACCCGCCATATCGTCCCTGAAATTGGGGGCGCATGTGGCTTTTGCGCTGTGCGGGCATACGGTCCGCGTGAAATTTTTAATGTGTTGCAACACGGGGATAGACCGGAATGCCAACGATACAACAGCTGATCCGCAAACCACGGCAGCCTAAAGTAAAACGCTCGAAGTCGCTGCATATGCAGGGGTGTCCGCAAAAACGCGGCGTCTGCACACGCGTCTACACAACGACACCGAAAAAGCCGAACTCCGCTATGCGGAAAGTTGCGAAGGTTCGCCTGACCAACGGCTTCGAGGTGATCAGCTACATCCCGGGCGAAAGTCACAACCTTCAGGAACACTCGGTGGTTCTGATTCGCGGCGGTCGTGTAAAAGACCTTCCGGGTGTCCGTTATCACATCCTGCGTGGTGTGCTGGATACCCAGGGCGTCAAAGACCGTAAACAACGCCGCTCGAAATACGGCGCGAAGAAGCCGAAATAAGGAGAGAGCGAGATGTCACGTCGCCACGCTGCAGAAAAACGCGAAATCTTGCCGGACGCCAAATTTGGCGACCGCATTCTTTCGAAATTCATGAATAACCTGATGATCGACGGCAAAAAATCTGCCGCCGAGCGCATCGTTTACAACGCCTTTGACCGCGTTGAGGAAAAACTGAAGCGCGCCCCTGTCGAGGTCTTCCATGAAGCACTCGACAACATCAAACCGTCGGTCGAAGTTCGTTCGCGTCGGGTTGGTGGTGCAACATATCAGGTGCCTGTCGAGGTTCGCCCCGAGCGCCGCGAAGCGCTGGCGATCCGTTGGTTGATCATCGCTGCCCGCAAGCGCAACGAGAACACAATGGAAGAGCGTCTGGCAGGCGAACTGATGGACGCGGTTTCCAATCGCGGCACAGCCGTCAAGAAACGCGAAGACACCCACAAAATGGCCGAAGCAAACAAAGCTTTCAGCCATTACCGCTGGTAACACTTTAAGGTTAGGCCCGAGAAAATGGCACGCGAATATCCACTAGAACGGTACCGCAATTTTGGTATCATGGCTCACATCGATGCAGGTAAAACCACCTGTACCGAACGGATTCTGTATTACACTGGGAAATCCCACAACATTGGCGAAGTGCACGATGGCGCTGCGACAATGGACTGGATGGAGCAGGAGCAGGAGCGTGGCATTACCATTACTTCGGCTGCGACAACCACTTTCTGGGCGCGGACCACGGATGGCAAAACCGAGGAAACCGAAAAGCACCGGATGAACATCATCGACACGCCTGGCCACGTTGACTTCACGATTGAAGTTGAGCGTTCGCTGGCCGTTCTGGATGGTGCGATTGCCCTGCTGGACGCCAACGCCGGTGTCGAGCCGCAAACAGAAACTGTTTGGCGTCAGGCTGACCGCTACAAGGTTCCGCGGATTGTGTTCGTCAACAAGATGGACAAAATCGGCGCAAACTTCCAGAATTGTGTCGACATGATCAAAGACCGTACCGGCGCTGTTCCTTGCCCCGTCCAGTTCCCGATCGGTGCCGAAACCGAGCTTGAAGGCATCGTTGATCTGATCACCATGCAAGAGTGGGTTTGGGTTGGTGAAGACCTTGGTGCATCCTGGGAGCTGCGTGATATTCGCCCCGAGCTGCAAGAAGAAGCCAATGACCGTCGCGCCACCATGATCGAACTTGCTGTCGACATGGACGATGACGCAATGGAAGCCTATCTGGAAGGCAACGAGCCTGATGTCGAGACTCTGCGCAAACTGATCCGCGCGGGTACAATCGAAATGAAATTCGTTCCCATTCTGGCCGGCTCTGCCTTTAAAAACAAAGGTGTTCAGCCGCTGCTGAACGCTGTGATCGATTTCCTGCCCAGCCCGCTGGACGTGGTCGATTACATGGGCTTTAAGCCTGGTGACGAAACCGAAACACGCTGTATTCCCCGGCGTGCCGACGATAACATGCCGTTCTCGGCTTTGGCGTTCAAAATCATGAACGACCCGTTTGTTGGCTCGTTGACGTTTACACGCATCTATTCCGGCACCTTGAAAAAGGGTGACAGCATTCTGAACTCGACCAAAGGCAAAAAAGAGCGCGTTGGTCGGATGATGATGATGCACTCGATCAACCGCGAAGAGATCGACGAAGCATTTGCCGGCGATATTATCGCACTGGCCGGTCTGAAGCAGACCACCACAGGTGATACGCTTTGTGATGTGAGTGATCCGGTTGTTCTGGAAACCATGACCTTCCCGGATCCGGTGATCGAGATCGCCGTCGAGCCTAAAACCAAAGCTGACCAGGAAAAAATGTCGGCTGGTCTGGCCCGTTTGGCTGCCGAGGATCCGTCCTTCCGTGTGGAAACCGATTTTGAATCGGGCCAGACGATCATGAAGGGCATGGGCGAACTTCACCTCGATATTCTGGTGGATCGTCTGAAGCGTGAATTCAAGGTTGAAGCAAACATCGGTGCGCCGCAGGTGGCATACCGTGAAACCATCAGCCACGAAGTCGAGCACAGCTACACCCACAAGAAACAATCGGGTGGTTCTGGTCAGTTCGCCGAAGTGAAAATGATCATTTCGCCGACAGAGCCGGGCGAAGGCTACAGCTTTGAAAGCCGCATTGTTGGCGGTTCGATCCCCAAGGAATACATCCCGGGCGTCGAAAAAGGCATCCAGTCTGTTATGGACAGCGGCCCGCTGGCCGGCTTCCCCGTAATCGACTTCAAGGTTGCCCTGATCGACGGTAAGTTCCACGATGTTGACTCCTCGGTTCTGGCCTTTGAAATCGCAGGCCGCATGTGCATGCGTGAAGGTCTGAAACGGGCGGGCGCGAAGATGCTCGAGCCGATCATGAAAGTCGAAGTGATCACACCGGAAGAATACACCGGTAACATCATTGGCGATCTGACATCACGTCGTGGTCAGGTTCAGGGGCAGGATACACGCGGCAACGCGATTGCGATCGATGCTTTTGTGCCGCTGGCCAACATGTTCGGCTATATCAACACTCTGCGGTCCATGTCTTCGGGCCGTGCGAACTTCACCATGCAGTTCGACCATTATGAACCCGTTCCGCAGAACATCTCGGAAGAAAT
>WGBJ01000056.1 GCA_015494385.1 Marinosulfonomonas sp. | reverse complement strand
ACATCCCAGACCGTCATGCCGTTGGCCGTCATGCCCAGCGCGTAATGGTTGGGGGCGACGGCAATGCGGCGGATCACGCCACTGTCCTGCATGGCTTGCAGGCGGGTCATCACTTCGGATTCATCCAGACCCAGATCCGCCGCGATTTCGGCGTAAGGTGCGGGCACCAGCGGCAGGCCGGATTGGGTGGCTTCGATCAACCGGCGGTCTGTGGCGTCAATGCTCATGCCGCCACCCGAAAGCCGATGAAGAATTCATGTTCCTTGGGGAATTGCAGAACGGTCAGGCCGGTCTCGGCCTCGATCCGTTTTGCCACCTTGCCAATCCCCGCCTCGGTTTCGGTGGCCAGCACGAACCACATGTTCAGCACATGGTCACGCTCGTAATTATGCGCAACCTCGGGGTGGGCATTGACCAGACCGGCCACGCGGTCAAAATCAGCCTCGGGCACCTGCATGGCGCACAGGCAGAACGCCCCGCCCATCGCGGCGGCGTCATAGAAGGGGCCGAAACGGGTGATCAGGCTGGTTTCTTTCAGGCGGGCAAGGCGGGCGATCAGGTCGTCCTCGTCCAGCCCCAGTTCAGCCGCCACATCGGCAAAGGGACGCGGGGAAATCGGGAACCCCTCTTGCAGCCGGTTCAGAATGCGGCGGTCGGTTTCATCCGGTGCAGTCATTGCGCAGCCTTTTTGCTGTGGGCGATCATCGCGCCGGTTTGCTTGAAGCAATGGGTGGAAAACAAAACCTCGTGTTTGACGCCTTGCAGTTCGGGCAATTCGGTGGCGCGGGTCAGGGTGTCCATGGCCTCGTGCCGGCTGCGGGCGTGGATCATGCAATAGAGCGTATAGGGCCAGACATGGGGCACGGTCTGGCGCTGGTAACACAACGTCACGCCGGGCAGGGCCGCCAAGGCCTCGCCCGCCGGAATGATCCGCTCGACCGGCACCTGCCAGACCACCATCGCGTTTGACCGCCAGCCCAGCGCACGGTGCCGCAGGATCACACCAACGCGGGTCAGATAACCGGCATCCGACAGGCGGCGGATACGGTTCAGCACGACGGACTCGGACAGGCCCAGTTCATCGGCCAGCATAGCGAAAGGGTGCGATACCAGCAGCAACCCCTGCGTTAGAGCCTGCATGATCAACCGGTCGGTGCCATCCAGCGACAGGGTTTTGCGCAGGCCCCCGTCAGGTTTATGCGCCTTGGGGTTTTCCAGACTGAACCCCAGATCAATGTTGAAGGCCCGCAGCAATGGAAAGCCCAGCACCGGCAGACCACTGGCATTTTCGATCCGCTTCAATGACGCCTGTAGCGCCGCATCGTCCGGCGCGGTGGCGACGAACCACAGGTTCAGCCGGTGTTCCCGCAGGTAGGAATGGTTTACACCCTCTTCCGCACCGACAACCGCCGCCACTTCGTCCAGCCGTTTTTCCGGCACGGCAATGGCGGCCAATGTGCTGACGGCAATGGTGTTGGGGCGGATGGTGGCGCCAATGCGGCTGATCGCACCGGCCGCTTTCAACCGGTCAAGGCGTGTGATCACCTGATCCTCGTCAAGACCAAGCACCTGCCCGATGCTGGCAAAAGGGCGGGATACAAGTGGGAGGTCCCTTTGCCATTCATCAAGCAGGCGTTGGTCAACCGGATCGGGTGTGTGAGCCATATCTATAGCCCCGTCCGGTGTGCGCGTGCGGTGAAAAAGATGCCCGAGGGGCTTTGGGCGTCAATCTCGCCAATCAGTTCATAGCTGTGGGTGTCATAGATTTTCACCTTGTTTTCATCCCGCACCGAAACCCAAACCTCGTTGCCGCGCGGGGCAAATTCCATGTGCAGGGTGGCGGGGCCGGTGGCGATTTCCTTCACCACCTTGCCGGTCAGCGTATCAATCACCTGCACGCGGTCATTCAGCGGGTGGGCGAAATTCACCCAGACATAGCGCCCGTCGGGCCGCGCCACAGCAAACACCGGCTGGCCATAGACAGGGGTGCGCCCGACTTCTTTCAGGCTACGGCTATCAACCCAAAGCACCTCGTGATGGCCCACGGCTGGCAGCACGAAACGGTCCCCGGCCAGCGCCCAGCCCTCAAGATGGGGCATTTTGTAAACCGGCAGTTTGGCTTCGCCCTTGCCGTAATGCGGCAGGATGTGTTGCGGGGCGGGCGGGTCTTGCCACAGGTCAATCGCGGTCATGCCGTCTTCGCCAAACAGGCCGGTGATATAGGTGCGCCCGTCCGGTGTGACCAGCCCATCATAGGGGTTCTTGCCGATGCCGGTCAGCTTGGTGATTTTCAGGACATCGGACATATCGGCAATCCATGTTTCGCCACTGTCCCACATGGTAAACACAAACCGCCGACCCGGAATATCAACCAGCCCGATGGTTTTTGCACCGGTCGGGATATCGGCCACCAGCTCCAGCGTGTCGGCATCAAACACCCGCACACCGCCGGGTTCATAGTTGGACACAGCCACCAGTTTTCCGTCATCCGAAATCGCCCCGCCAATGGAATTGCCCGACTGGATCACGCGGTTAACAATGCTTTGCGTCAGAATATCAACCTTGGTCAGCCCGCCGTCGCGGCCAAACACATAAGCGAACCGTTCATCCGGCGAATAGACAAGGCTGGCATGACTTAGATCCCCCAGCCCCTCGATCCTGCCAATCGCAGCGTGTTCGGAACGATCAATCACCACCAGTGACCCCGTGGCGCGTTCAACGATCAGCCCCAGATCGCCCGTGGCTTTGTAAACCGTTTCCGCAAACGCAGGCAGGGCGACAAGCAAGGTGACCAGCAGGGCAAACAGACGTTTCATTCCTCGGTGTCCTCCAACAGGTATTTGGCAATCCAGTTGATATCCTGATCGGCCAGCAACGGCCCCCACGGGGGCATAGCCGTATCGGGGATGCCGTCCTTGATGATCTGTGCCAACCCTTCGGCATCGCGCCCTTCCAGCGTTTGCGCACGGATGTCGGGGCCAAGCCCGCCCTTGCGGGTCATGCCGTGGCAGGCACCGCAATCCTGTTCGACCAGATGGCGCAATTCGGCCGCGCGGGGGGGTGAAACCTCGGCTGCGCTGGCGGTTGTGGCCAGAATCAGAAACAGCAAAAGGCTACGCATGGGCGGCCTCGGCGGGTTGATATTGGGTTGCCAGCGATACCGCCTGGTCAGGGCAAAGCGAAACCACCTTTCCGATGATGAACAACACCGGCGCAGGCATGTCGGCCTGCCTGATCCGGTGCTCGATCTGCCCCAGATCGGTGACAAGGCGGGTTTCATTCGGGGTGGTGGCCGATGAAATGGCCATCACGGGGGTATCGGGGGACAGGCCGAACAGCATCAGGTTGTGGCTGATCTCGGCGATGTTCGCAGCGCCCATGTAAACCACCAGCGTGCTGTCGGCATCGGCAAGGCTGGCCCAGTCCAGATCAAGCGGCTTGTCCTTGGCGCGATGGCCGGTGACATAACGCACGCTGTCGGCCACACCACGATGGGTCAGCGGGATGCCGGTGGTGGCGGATGCGCCCTGTGCCGCCGTGATACCGGGCACATATTCAACAGGGATGCCTTGGGCGCGCAAATAGGCGGCCTCTTCGGAGCCGCGCCCGAATATCAGCGGATCACCCCCCTTAAGGCGCACGACCATACGACCTGCAAGAACCTGCTCAGCCAGAATTTCGTTGATACGGTCCTGCGGGACCGTGTGGTGTTTCGGAGCCTTTCCAACCGAGATCAGCGCGGCAGCATCCGGCACCAGCGCCATGATTTCCTTTGACACCAGCCGGTCATACACCACCACATCCGCGGACCGGATCAGGCGCAGCGCCTTGACGGTCAACAGGTCGGGATCCCCCGGCCCTGCGCCGACCAGATAGACAGTTGCAGGAAATGACATGCGCGCGCTCCGCTCTTGAAAGGCTGTGAATAACCAAGAGGGGGAGGGGGCCGTAACAGCCCCCTCCGACAATGTTTAGTAAACGTCGTTACGGGTGTTGTAGACGTTGAATTTGCCGGTCGGTGTGATCAGACGCGGGTCTTTGATCACATGTTTCAGCTCAAGCGTTTTGTCGTCCACAACGACGATGGCCGATTCCTTGTCTTTGGCATTCCAGACCGAGAACCAGATTTCATCGCCCGCCATGTTGTATTCACCCTGAACAACACGCGGCTGGCCTTCTTTGATTTCCGCCCATTCGCCGATTGGCAATGTTTTGAACGCAGGCTCTTCTGTGCCCAGTTCGCTGACGGTAAAGACGGCAACCGACGCGGATGTTTCTTCATCCGGATTCAGCGGTGCATCGACATAAAGATGATCCGATTTCGGGTGTGATTTCACAAACAGCGAACCACCGCCCAAACCTTCCAGCATCTGCACGACCTTCCAGGCCTGATCGGGATGGCCTTCGGGATCGGTGCCGATCAACGACAGGGTTTCATCCCCAAGGTGCGAGGTAACCCAGACCGGCCCGTAAACAGGATGCACAATGTTGGCACCACGGCCCGGGTGCGGCTTCACGCCACCGGTTTCAAGGATGGTCACCAGCTTGTCTTCTTTGGTGTCGACCACGGCCACTTTGTCACGGGCGTTGGCGGCCACAAGGAAATAGCGCCCTGTGCTGTCAAACCCGCCATCATGCAGGAACCGTTCGGCTTCGATCTCGGTTACGTTCAGGTTCTGGATGTCGGAATAGTCGATCATCAGCACCTTGCCGGTTTCCTTGACGTTGACCACGAATTCCGGCCGGTAATGCGAGGCCACAATCGAGGCAACCCGTGGTTCCGGGTGGTATTCCTGTGTGTCATAGGTCATGCCACGGGTGGATTCCACTTTCAGCGGCTCCAGCGTGTCACCATCCATGATCACGTATTGCGGTGGCCAATAGGCGCCGGCGATGGCGTATCTATCCTCGTAACCTTCGAACTTCGAAGTTTCCACCGAACGCGCCTCGGAGCCGACTTTCAGCTCGGCAACGGTTGCGGGCACTTCCATCCACAGGTCGATCATGTTGATCTTGGCGTCGCGGCCAATCACATACAGATAACGGCCCGAGGCGGAAATCCGGCTGATGTGAACCGCGTAACCGGTATCAATCACCGTGATAATTTTGTATGTTGCACCATCAATCAGGGCAATCTGGCCGGTATCACGCAGGGTGACCGAGAACAGGTTGTCGATGTCCAGGTCGTTCATCTTCTTGGTTGGACGATCCGCCGGAGCAACCAGCACCTTCCAGCTGTCCCTGATTTGCGGCATGCCGAATTCGGGTGGCTGGGGTGGCTCGACCATGACATAGCGCGCCATCAGTTTAATTTCTTCTTCGGTCAATTCACCCGATGTGCCCCAGTTGGGCATACCGGCAGGGGAACCATACGTGATAAAGTCATGCGCGCCTTCGTAACCCAACTCGTGGGTGACATCGACGGTTAGCGCCGGGCCGGTCGCCCCTTTGCGCAGCACACCGTGACAACCCGCACAACGCTGGAAAAAGATTGCTTTGCCCTGCTCAAATTCCTCGGCTGTCAGAATCGGGTCGTCGGCGTTCATGCCTTCAACGGTCACACCCAGCTTTGCCAGAGTGTTTGCTTCTGGATTATAATCTTCTGCCATCGCACCGGAAAACGGAGCGGCAACAAGAAAAGCAGCGCTCGTCAGCAGCGCTGCTTTCCAGTGTCGTGTCGGGGTTTTCATTATCTAGTCCTCCATAGAGTCCGAAAGGAATTCAGCTGGTGAGGCACGTTTGGATTTACCCGATTCCGCCTTCTTTTTCCTTGACTTTTGTCAAGGACAATTTGCGAAAACTCACTCACATTCCCGTTACCCTCAACGACTCCGCAAAGGAGGACGCAATGCGTGAAGTCATGACCAAAAGCATGGCCCGGAACATATTTTATGGCGGGTCCCTGTTTTTCTTAATTATCTTTCTGCTGCTGACATACCAGAGCCGCAGATACATTATCACCGAATCAACCAATGCCGAGACGCTGACAGCCAGCGTAGCGGCGGGCAAACGGGTGTGGGAGCGTAAAGCCTGCATTGATTGCCACACAATTTTGGGCGAAGGGGCGTACTTTGCTCCGGAAGTGGGCAATGTAATGACCCGCTGGGGCGTTCAGGATGATCCTGAAGATGCCTTTGAAACCCTCAAGAGCTGGATGGAATCCCAGCCCTCGGGCGTCGAAGGCCGTCGCCAGATGCCGCAATTCAACCTCACCGATGAAGAGATCCGCAACCTGAGCGATTTCCTGCTGTGGACCAACACCATCGACACGCAGGGCTGGCCGCCCACGGACGCAGGTTGAGGAAAGGATGAACCGATGAAATATCAAACTCAAAAAATCGCTCTGGCCTATTTCCTCGTCGCGATGACCCTGTTTTTTGTACAGGTCTCGATGGGGTTATGGGCGGGCTGGATCTATGTTTCGCCCAACTCGCTGTCGGAACTGTTCCCCTTTAATATCGTTCGGATGCTGCACACCAATTCACTGGTGGTGTGGCTGCTGACCGGTTTCTTTGGTGCTGCCTACTTTATTGTGCCGGAAGAAAGCGAAAACGAAATCTATTCGCCAAAGCTGGCCTATTTACAGCTGCTTATTCTGGTGATCGGCACAACCGGCGTTGTGCTGACCTACACCTTCAACCTGTTTGAAGGAAACTGGCTGCTGGGCAAAGAGGGGCGCGAGTTCCTTGAGCAACCAATATGGGTAAAAGTGGGCATCGTTGTTGCCGCGTTGATCTTCTTGTTCAACGTCACCATGACGGTGCTTAAGGGTAAAAAGACCGCGATCAGCAACATCCTTCTGCTGGGCCTCTGGGCGCTGGCACTTTTGTTCCTGTTTGCCTTCTACAATCCGGCAAACCTGGCGCTCGACAAGGAATACTGGTGGTATGTGATCCACCTGTGGGTCGAAGGCGTTTGGGAGTTGATCATGGCCTCGATCCTGGCCTTCCTGATGCTGAAACTGACCGGCGTTGACCGTGAAATCGTGGAAAAATGGCTGTACATCATCGTTGCCACCGCGCTGTTCTCGGGCCTGCTGGGCACGGGGCACCACTACTACTGGATCGGGACACCGGCCTATTGGCAGTGGATCGGCTCGATCTTCTCGTCTCTCGAGGTCATCCCGTTCTTTGCGATGATGAGCTTTGCCTTCGTCATGGTCTGGAAAGGCCGTCGTGACCACCCGAACAAGGCCGCTTTGCTGTGGTCGCTGGGCTGTGCGGTGATGGCGTTCTTTGGGGCCGGTGTCTGGGGCTTCCTGCACACGCTGCACGGGGTGAACTATTATACCCACGGCACGCAGATCACAGCGGCTCACGGTCACCTTGCCTTCTTTGGGGCCTATGTATCGCTGAACCTTGCGATGTTCACCTATGCCATGCCGATCCTGCTGAAGCGCGATCCGTATAATCAGGTGCTGAACATGGCGTCGTTCTGGCTGATGTCGGGCGGCATGGTGTTCATGACATTCTCGCTGACCTTCGCGGGCACTGTGCAGTCGCACATGCAGCGGGTCGTCGGTGATTACTTCATGGACGTTCAGGATACGCTGGCCGTGTTCTACTGGATGCGTTTCGGCGCAGGCACAGCCGTGGTTCTGGGCGTGATGCTGTATCTTTACGCGGTGCTTGTGCCGCGCAAAGAGATCATCAGCAGTGGCGCCGACGCCACCCCGGCGGAGTAGGCGTCAATGGATGGCACACAAAACCGGAAGGGGGCGGCAGATGCCCCCTTCTACCTACCCCAAGCGGACGAATGCGAGATTTTCCGCGCCGCCCATGCCAACAGCCTGCCCTTGCTGCTAAAGGGACCGACCGGCTGTGGCAAAACCCGTTTCGTGGCCCATATGGCCGCCGAACTGAACCGGCCGCTTTATACTGTTGCCTGTCACGATGATCTTTCCGCCGCCGACCTGATTGGCCGCTACCTGCTAAAGGGTGGCGAAACCGTCTGGGTCGATGGCCCGCTGACCCGCGCCGTGCGCGAAGGGGCGATTTGTTACCTCGACGAAGTGGTCGAGGCCCGCAAGGACGTAACCGTGGTGTTGCACCCGCTGACCGATGACCGGCGCATCCTGCCGATCGACCGCACCAGCGAAGAGATCGAGGCCGCCGACGGCTTTATGCTGGTCGCGTCCTATAACCCCGGTTACCAGAATATCCTGAAAACCCTGAAACCCTCGACCCGCCAGCGGTTCCTGTCGGTGGAATTCGATTTCCCCGCACCCGAATTGGAAGCCGAAGTGGTGATGCGCGAAAGCGGTCTGGACAAGGACCGCGTACAAGGGCTGGTGCGATTGGCCGGCAAGCTACGCGCGCTAAAGGGGCAGGATCTGGAAGAAGGCGTTTCAACCCGCCTGATCGTTTATGCCGCCATTCTGGTGCAACAGGGGATGCCTCTGGAGCGCGCCGTTCTGGCCGCAATGATCGAACCGTTAACCGATGAAGAGGATGTGAAACGTGGGCTCCTAGACCTTGTAACTGCCGTCTTTGGGTGAGGCATGGCATGACCAAGGTTGAACTGGATCCGTGGGAACCCGAAGAGACTGTCGGGAAACTATGGCATTCCTTCGCCAGCCGTCTTGATGCGCCAATTCAGCATCAGGGGGCCACGGTCAACCTCTCCGAGGTTGATGGGCGGCTGGCAATCTTCTTTCGCGGGCTGGGGGGCGATCCTTCGGTCGAAATCAGGCCGGTTGCGATTGAGGTCAGCCGCCACCGCCTGTCATTTCGCCGCCGTCTGGGCACCGATGCAGAACGCATCGCCCACGCCACCTTTGATGGCGAGGCCCTGCGCCTGCCCGACAGTATCGCCCATTTCCCCAGCCGCGAAGCCAACGCCGCATTATATCTGTGGCTAACCGCCTGCGCCGCCCACGCTCCGGCGCGGCGCGATGATCCCGATCCCTTGCGCGCCGATCTGCTGGCCATTGCTGCCGCTCGTGAAATGACACGATCCACGCTGGAACAAGCCCCCGGCCTGCGCCCGCTTTATTCCGCGCTGTGCCAGTTTGCCCTGCGCAGCCGCAACCGTCCCAACCTGCCCGCCCGCGAGGCCGAGGTCGAGGCACTGATCCGGTTTATGCTGGGCGAAGATAACGCGCCCACCCTGCTATCGGCACTGGACGACCCCGCAACCGTCACCGCCCCGCGCGGTTATCGCCCGTTCCACCCCGTGCCGCTGTGGCCTGCCCTGCGCGCCGTCGAATTCAGCGCCCCGAGCGAGGCCGAGACCCGCGCCACCGATGGCCGCCCGCCCGAAGAAGGTTCCGAAGTGGTGAAAAAGGCCAGACGCCACAAGGCCGATCTGGCCGAACGCAAAGACAGCCTGACCCTGTTCAATTTCGAAACCATCCTGTCATGGGCCGAATTCCTGAACCTGAACCGCAAGGTCGAGGACGACGAATACGACAACGCCAAAAAGGCCGCCGATGATCAGGATGAAATCGGGCTGGGGCAAATCTCCAAAGCCCCCGCAACCCGCCTGAAACTGCATCTTGATCTGGCGCCCGAGGACGTGGACCGCGAACGGCTATCCGGCGTGTTCACCTATCCCGAATGGGAAACCCGCAGTAAATCCTACCTGCCCGACCACACCCGCGTTCTGGCCAGCCGCGCGGATATAACCGAGGAAACCCCCTCTTTCCGCGCCGACCCGCAGGCCATGCGCCGCATCCGCGCCGTCAAACGCCAGTTCGAGGCATTGCAACCGGGCCGGATATACCTGCACGGCCAACCTGACGGCGAAGAACTGGATATGGACGCCGCCGTGCGCTCCTATTCAGACCTGCACGCTTATGGCGAAGGCACCGACCGCATCTGGCGCCAGTCCCGCCCGCAGAGGCGGGACCTTGCAGTGTCGATCCTGCTGGATATTTCCCGTTCCACCGAAAGCGCCGTAACGGGGCGCGCGGTGATTGATATCGAACGCGAGGCATTGGCCGCGCTGGCATGGGGGCTGGACGCTTGCGGTGACGATTTCGCCATCCACGCCTTTTCCTCGCTGAAACGCGATCGGGTTTATATGCTGTCCTGCAAGGAATTCGGCGAGCCGATGAACACCGAAGTAGAGGCGCGGATCGGCAGCCTGAAACCCGGGTTCTACACCCGTATGGGCGCCGCCATCCGTCATACATCGGCCGATCTGGCGAAACAGGCGAAAAAGAAACGGCTGTTGCTGGTGATCACGGATGGCAAGCCCAATGATCTGGACCATTACGAGGGGCGACACGGGATTGAGGACACCGCCATGGCCATCCGCGAAGCCCGTCGCGCGGGCCATTCGGTTTACGGCATCACGGTCGAGGCCCGCGACAAAGCATGGTTCAACCGCATGTTCGGGCAAGGCGGCTATGCGACCATTGCGCATCCAGACAAGCTGACGCTTGCCCTGCCGGAAATTTACCGCCATCTGGTGGGCGCATGAGCGATATTGAACAACACAGCGTATTGGACGAACTGCCCGGCGATCTGATGATCTGGGTGCTGATTGTCAGCGAACTGCTGGTATTCGGCGCGGGATTGGCGGCGTTTATGGCTGTGCGGATCACTGACCCCGCAATGTTCGCAGAAGCGCAGGATCACCTGAACCGGGCCGCCGCCGGTGCCAACACTGCCATTCTGGTCACCAGCGGGTTTCTGGCCGCCAAAGCCCTGCGTTTGCGCGAAGCTGCACAACGGGCAAAGGCGCGGCTGATGCTGGTAATGGCCGCCGTTCTGGGCGTGGCGTTCCTGTGGATCAAAACGATTGAGTATCGGGCCGATGCCGCCGCCGGTATCAACATCGACACCAACGCCTTTTTCACCTTCTACTACCTGCTAACCGGTTTTCACGCCGCACATGTGGTGGCGGGCATCCTGATCCTGCTGCTGGTCGCATGGCGCGATGCGCCCCGTAACATCGAGGTGGGCGCTGCCTTTTGGCATATGGTCGATCTGGTCTGGGTGCTGTTGTTCCCTGTCATCTATTTGCTGAGGTAACGGGCATGCTGAACGACAAATTATTCCGCGCATGGATTGCCCTGCTGGTGCTCAGCATGGCCAGCACCGCCGTGGCCGTTTTCATTGACCGCAGCAAGACCACAACTGTCACGGGCTGGGTTCCGGCGGTTGCCGGTGTGATGATCCTGTTGCTGGCGCTGATCAAGGGACGGATCATTCTGTCCCGTTATCTGGGGCTGGAAACCACCCGCTTTTGGCGGCGCGGATTCAATACCGCCCTGACCGTCTATGCGATGGTGCTTCTGGGGCTGTATCTGGCACCATCATGGTGAGACAAGAAACAGCGATATCCCGGGCACGAATGTAACAAGCGTCAATACCCCCAGCATGATAGCAATAAAGGGCAGAACCGAAATCGCCACTTCGCGGAATCTCTGGCGGAATGCGGTCATGGCAACCAGGATATTCAGCCCGATCGGCGGGGTCAGAAGGCCGATTTCCAGATTGATAATCATGATGATGCCGAAATGCACCGGATCAATGCCATATGCCTTGGCCCCTGCATACAGAATAGGGGCAAGCAACAAAAGTGCCGACAGGGAATCGACAAGGCACCCGATCACGATCAGCGCGGCATTAACAGCCAGCAGGAAGGCAATCTTTGAGGAAACCGCACCCTGAAGCCAGGTGGCGAAATCCTGCGGGATGCCCTCGATCGCCAGCAGGGTCTTGATCGAAATCGCCGCTGCAACAATCGGAAACAGAGTGCCCAGCATTTGCGCGGTAGAAAGTCCGACCTCGTAGAAATCCCGTGGTCCCAGTTCGCGGTGGATAAACAGTTCGACAAGGATCGCGTAGCCGACCGAAACGGCGGCGGCCTCGGTTGGGGAAAAGTAACCGGAATAGATACCGCCCAGCAGGATAACCGGCATCATCAGCGCCCAGAACCCGCGCCGCAGAGCCAATACAAGGCGGCTTAGGGAAAACGGTGTGCGCGGCAGGTCGCGGTTGGCCCAGAGGCCGTAAATCCCAAGTGAGGCCGTCAGGATAAGGCCCGGTATCACACCGGCAAGGAACAGATCGACAATGCTGGTTTCGGTAATGATCCCGTAAATGATCAGCGGGATGGATGGCGGGATAATGATCCCCAATGTTCCTGCCGATGTCACGGCCCCCAAGGAAAACCGGTTGCTGTATCCGGCATTTTTCAAGGCCGGATATACCACTGTGCCCACTGCCAACAATGTGGCGGCGGACGAACCGGAAATGGCAGCAAAGACAGCACAGGACAGGATCGAGGCCAGCCCCAGACCACCAGGCATCCATTCGGTCAGGGCGCGCATGACCTCGATCAGCCGTTCGGCAATCGAGCCCCGGCTCATCAACGCCCCGGCAATGATGAACATCGGAATGGCCAACAGCACACCGTTGTCCATTGCCGTCCAAAGATCCTCGATCAGATATGTAATGGTGCCATCGCCCCAAACGAAATGGACATAGGCCGTGGCAACAAGAAGAATAAGAATAACACTCTGGCGTAGGGCCAAAAGCACGATGAACAGCAGAAGAAGACCAAGAATTTCCATGTATCAGTCCCCGGGCTCTGCCAGTTTCTTAAGCTCGGGATCAAACAGATAGACTATGTGTTTGAATGAGGCGGAGGCAAAAGCATAAGGAAACACCGCCTGAAGCGGCCAGAGCGGAAAGTAGAGCACCTCGGCCTTGTCATTGAAGCGGTAGCTCTCGATCACGAACTGTAACGCATACCATGCCAGGCCGGCAAATAGTGCTGCCGAAACCAGATCCCCCAGCCGATCGGCCCAACGGAAAGGCAAAAGACCATCTGCAAAACCGGCCCGGAAATGTGCGTTGTTGCCTGTGGCAATCGCCAGACCCAAAGCGGCAGCAATGATAGCGGAAAAGACCGCTATTTTCTGCGCCCCAAAGATAGAATGGGACCACACCTCGCGCGAGATAACGTCCGCCAGCAAAAGAAGGGTCGTCACCGCATAGGCGGTGACGGCCAGCATTCCCTCGAAATGAAGGAGGTTTCTGAAAACGGTTTTCATGTTCCGCTATTCAGTCATCAAGAACCACATTCGGCCTTTGCCTTTTGCAGCGCACTTGCCACTGCACCGGCATCCCCGCCGATCTGTTCGACAATCTGGTCAAGCAAACCCCCGCCAGCAGCCCGCCATTTTTCCATTTCTTCGGCTGTCGGACGGTAAACCGGAACACCGGCCCCCTCGATCTTGCCCAAAAGGGCCTGTTCGGCACCCAGAATAATGTCTGTCAGTTGCGGACCGGCTGCCTTGAAAGCGCCCAGCCATTCTTTTTCCTGATCACTCAGTCCGGCCCAGGTACGGCCTGAAATCCCTACCGTTCCAACCAGACGGTATTGCTGGTTATAGACAACATGCGGGGCCACTTTAAAGGTTCCGGTGGCAATACCAAAGACTGTTGAAATCCAGGCAGCATCAACCGCTCCGGTCTGCAAGGCCGGGACCATTTCGGAGGTTCCCATCGGCACACCGGTTGCACCATATGCGTCAGCCAGATCGGAATCGAGTGGCACCGGGGCAATCCGCACCTTCAGCCCGGCCATATCCTCGGGCACCTTAACCGGCACTTTGGAAAAGATGGTGGAATAACCGACTTCCATCCAGCCAAGGGGAACAAGACCGGCATCAACCATCATATCGCCGGCAATTTCTTCCAGATGCTTGTGAATAACACAGCTACCCTGTTCTGGCGTGTCAAACAGATACGGCACCGAAACAAGCGAGATTTCCTCGCGCAGCAAAGCCAGCGGAGCATTGGAAACAAAAGCGATATCAATCCGGCCTTTTACAGCCTGCCGCAGGATGGTTTGTTCGTCACCAGCCTGTGCATCAAGAATAAGATCAATCTTCAGCTCGCCGTTGGATTCTTTTTCGATCTGGTCGGCAACACCCTGCGCCCATTTCCCCCACGGTGAACTGCTTGGCGCAACCGAAGCCAGTTTTAACACGGTTTCGGCACTGGCAAGCACCGGAGCAAGTACAAGACCCGCAGTCACAACAGCCGCTTTGAATATCGTTGATTTCATATTTTCCTCCCTATTGAATCTTCACCGCAGGTATTGTTTGGCAACACCCCAACAGTGATTGTCGCCTCTTTGTATTTGCGGGCGATCAAATCATGATCCCAGTAT
>WGBJ01000055.1 GCA_015494385.1 Marinosulfonomonas sp. | reverse complement strand
GTTGAACAAGATATGCGGCGCCTCATTGGGATTGGAGGACGCCAAAGTCACCGCCCCGCGCGACGGGCTGCGCATCGGTCCGACATGGGCCTGAAACCCGTGCCCCTCGGCCGCGGCCTTGCCGTCATAGCGCACGGCGATGGGCAGAAAATGATACTGGATGTCGGGGTATTCCACACCGGCCCGACTGCGGATAAAGGCCGCGGATTCAAACTGGTTGGACGCTCCCATGCCGGTTTTGCTAAGCAGCCACTGCGCCCCGATCCGCGCCTTGGAAAACAGGTTCCAGTAACGATAGAGCGTGATCGGTTTCTTGCTGGCATACTGGATATACAGCTCCAGATGGTCCTGCAGGTTCTGCCCCACGCCGGCCCGATCCGCGACCACCTCGATCCCGTGTTCCGCCAGATGCGCCGCCGGACCGATGCCCGACAACATCAGCAATTTCGGCGAATTGATCGAGGAGGCCGCAAGGATCACCTCGCGTCGCGCGCGGATCACTTCGATCTTGCCGCCGCGCTCCACTTCAACCCCCACGGCACGCCCGTCCTCGATCACCACACGCCGTGCCAGCGCGCGGGTCAGATCGCAGTTCGGCCGTTTCAGCGCGGGCCGAAGGTAAGCATTGGCCGCCGACCAGCGCCGCCCGCGCCAGACGGTTTGTTCCATCGGGCCAAAGCTCTCTTGCTGCCTGCCGTTATAGTCGTCCGTGGTCTGGTATCCGGCCTGCGCCCCTGCCTCGACGAACGCCTTGAACAGCGGATTGCGCCGTGGCCCGCGCGTCACATGCAACGGCCCGTCCTTGCCCCGCCACGCCGGATCGCCGCCATGCCCGCCGGAGTGCCAATGCTCCATCCGTTTGAAATAGGGCAGCACATCGGCATAGGACCAGCCCTGCGCACCCTGTTCGGCCCAGTGATCATAATCACGCGCGTGACCGCGCACATAGACCATGCCGTTGATACTGGAAGATCCGCCAATCACCTTGCCCCGCGGACAAACCAGCTTGCGATTGCCCAAATGCGGCTCGGGTAAGGTTTTGAACCCCCAGTCGTAAATCCCCATATTCATTGGATAAGACAGCGCGGCAGGCATCTGGATAAACGGCCCCGCATCGGTGCCGCCATGCTCGATCACCAGAACCGAAGCCCCCGCCTCGCTTAACCGGTACGCCATCGCACAACCCGCCGACCCCGCGCCGACAATCACAAAATCCGCTTCCATGTCTTTACTCCCGCCCACTCATCGGGCCTTGCGGCCCTCTTCACCAGCGAAGAAAGCCGTCAGGCTTGATGAGCATCCCCTAAAACGGCGCGTCCACCGGACCCATCGCCACGTAAACCGATTTCAACTGGCTGTAATGCTCGATCGCCGCCTTGGAATTCTCGCGGCCCACACCCGACATTTTCACCCCGCCAAACGGCGCTTCGACCGGGGCCAGATTATAGGTGTTGATCCAGCAGGATCCGGCCTGCAGCGCCCCCACAACCCGATGCCCGCGGGTCAGATCGGCGGTGAATACGCCACCGGCCAGCCCGTATGGCGTGTCATTGGCCCGCGCAATCGCTTCGGCCTCGTCGTCAAAATCCAGCACCGACATCACGGGACCGAAAATTTCCTCCCGCGCAATCACCATGTCATCCGTCACATCGGCAAACACCGTCGGCTGGATATAAAACCCGTCGCGGTTCAGCCGTGCGCCGCCAGTCACCAGCCGCGCGCCCTCTTCCACGCCCTTGTCGATGTAGCGCTGCACGATGCCCAACTGCCCCTCGGATACCATCGGCCCGAAATTGGTTGCCTCGTCCAGCGGATCGCCGATCACCGCCGCCTCGACCCGTTCTTTCAGCCGCGATAAAAACGCCTCTTTGATGCCCTTTTGCACAAACACCCGCGTGCCGTTGGAACAGACCTGCCCCGAGGAATAGAAATTCCCCAGAATGGCGCCGCCCACCGCGTCCTCGATATTGGCATCGTCAAACACGATCATCGGGGATTTGCCGCCCAGTTCCATCGTTACATGTTTCATTTCCGCTGCCGCCGCCGCGTATACCTTTTGCCCCGTCGGCACCGAACCGGTCAGCGAAACCTTGGCCACGCGCGGGTCGGTCACCAATGACGCGCCCACCTCGCCCATGCCCTGCACCACGTTGAAGATGCCCGCAGGCAGGCCCGCCTCATGCAAAATCTCGGCCACTTTCAGCGCGCCCAGCGGCGTGGTTTCGGAGGGTTTGAACACCATCGCATTGCCACAGGCCAGCGCCGGCGAGGCCTTCCAGCAGGCAATTTGCGTGGGGTAGTTCCACGCGCCAATGCCAACACAAACCCCCAAAGGCTCGCGCACGGTATAAACAAAATCACCGCCGCCCAGCGGGATATGCTCGCCGGTCAATGCCCCCGCCAGCCCGCCGAAATATTCCAGCGCATCGGCGCCCGAGGTGGCGTCGGCCACCAGCGTTTCCTGCAACGGTTTACCGGTATCCAGCGTTTCCAGCACGCTTAGATCACGGTTGCGCGCGCGGATGATGTCGGCAGCACGGCGCAACACCCGCCCGCGCTCGGTCCCGCTCATGGCGGCCCATTCCCCCTGTGCCGCTTTGGCCGAGGCCAGCGCCTGATCAACCACCGCAGGGGTGGCCGCATGGACCTGCGCGATCACTTCGCCGGTGGCGGGATAGATCACGTCGATCAAAGTGCCCGAGGTGTCTTCGACATATGCGCCATTGATAAAATGGCTGGCTGGGGGCTGGGCTTTCATATCATCCTCACTCGCAGGTTTCTTTGCCGCGCTTTCGGCAGTTGAACAGACGGATTACTTTGCGGGCCTCACGGTCAACTTTGCTGGCCTGCGCCCGCTGGCAGTCCCAGAATGCGGTGACTGTGCGCTGGTAATCTTTCACGGCTTGGCGGCAGGCCTGTTCCGCTTCTTTGCTGTCGAAATATCCGCTCCCTTGAACACAGGTTGGCGGCGCGACGGTTGTGCATTCGTCTACATTGCCCGCCGACACATCAGCCGGCAATAAAACAACAGACAACAGAATGATCGCAAGTTTCATCATTAATCCCCTCTTGGAAAGCGTTGGCTTTCTTCCAGATCGTTTAGGTCCATATGATTGCGCATATAACGCTCGGATGCTTTTTGTAGCGGCTGATAATCCCAAGGGTAATATTCACCGTTGCGCAATGCCTCGTAGACCACATGCCGGCACGCCTGACTTTGCCGCACCTGTGTATCGAAATCCGCCAAATCCCAACGGCTTTCCGATTCCGCACGCAGGCTGTGCAAGGTGTCGGCATGGGCAGGATCATCGGCAAGGTTTGTCAGTTCATGCGGGTCGGCCTCCAGATCAAACAGCTGGTCCGGATCCAGTGCGCAGCGGTTGTATTTCCATTTCCCGCTGCGCAAACTGACCATCGGCGCATAAGAGGCCTCGGCGGCATATTCCATCGCCACGGGGGCACTGCGGCTGTGCCCATTGGCCAAAGGCAACAGGCTTTGACCGTCAAGCCAAGGCGTCACTTCCTGCATCGAGACATTGGCCAGATCACACAGGGTTGGCGCGACATCTATGGTGGACACCGGGGTATCAATACGCTGCGGTTCCAAACCGGGGGCGGCAATCATCAACGGCACACGCGATGATCCCTCAAAGAAGCTCATCTTGAACCAAAGCCCCCGTTCGCCCAGCATATCCCCGTGATCCGAGACAAACACCACCGCGGCCTCCTGACCGGTGTCTTCCAGAATCTGCATCATCTCGCCGACTTTGTCGTCCAGATAGCTGATATTGGCAAAATAGGCGCGACGCGAGCGGCGGATGTTTTCCTCGGTTATGTCAAAACTGCGCCAGTCGTTTGCATCGAAAATCCGCTGTGAATGGGGATCGTGTTGCTCATAAGGAATGGCCCCGACATCCGGCAACAAATGTTCGCAATCCTCGTATAGATCCCAGTATTTACGCCGTGCGACATAGGGATCGTGAGGATGGGTAAAGCTGACGGTCAGACACCACGGGCGCGCGTCCTTGCCACGGGCCAGATCATACAGTTTGGCGCAGGCGTTATAGGCGACCTCGTCATCATATTCCATCTGGTTGGAAATTTCGGCCACACCGGCCCCTGTGACCGATCCCATATTGTGATACCACCAGTCGATCCGTTCGCCAGGATTGCGGTAATCAGGGGTCCAGCCAAAATCGGCAGGGTAAATATCGGTTGTCAGGCGTTCTTCGAACCCGTGCATCTGGTCCGGCCCGACAAAATGCATCTTGCCCGACAGGCAGGTCCAGTATCCGGCACGACGCAAATGGTGGGCATAGGTCGGGATCGCCGAGGTAAACTCGGCCGCGTTGTCGTAAACTTTTGTCCGGCTGGGCAATTGCCCCGACATAAAACTGGCCCGCCCCGGGGCACACAGGGGGGAAGCGGTGTAGGTGTTGGCAAAACGGACCGAGCGCGCCGCAAGCGCCTTTAGATTTGGCGCATGCAACCATTCGGCAGGCCCGTCCGGGAAAAATGTCCCGTTCAACTGGTCCACCATAATGATCAGAATATTTTGCCGTTTCATTTCTTATTCCCTTCTGAAAGCATGGTATCCAGATAGTCCAATACCCGTTCAGAGGCGGCTTTTCCATCGGGGTCGGCCCCGCGCAGGGCGTGGCGGATATAGAGACCGTCAATCAGCGCGGCGATGTTGTCGGCCAGCATCGGCGCACGCGCCCCGACCAGCGGGCGCAGGTCGTGCATCAGGTTTGAACGCAGCCGTGCCTGATAGACATGCAACAGCCGTTTCGCCCCTGTTGACGTTTGCGCCTGCACATAGAAGTTCATCCATGCGCTGATCACTTCGCTGCGGAAATTTCCGGCCTCGAAACTGGCGCGGATGATGGCTTCAAGCCGCGCGCGCGGCCCCTTTGCGACCGCCAGCGCGCCGCGCACCTGTGCGCCATAGATGCCCAGAATATGGCGCATCGCGGCGATGAATATCTGGTCCTTGCCGCCGAAATAATGATGCGCCAGCCCGCTGGACATCCCTGCCCGTTTGGCGATCTGGGCCACGGTTACATCCAGCGATCCGGCACGGCCGATTTCGCTGATCGTTGCCTTGACCAAGGCGTCACGACGGATCGGTTCCATTCCAAGTTTGGGCACAGCGGGGACTCCTGATATTGGCGCGGTGCCAGATTTGCAGGTTTTTAATTGACTCGTCAATCAATAAAAAGGATGGGTAAATCTTCAACCACTGTGCCAAAAAGATTCGATGCCTCCGGCGGGGATATTTACGGGAACAAAGATAGGGGTATTAGACCTTGGTCGCCCCATCTACGGGTGTAATGGCGCGGCGTTTCAGCATGGCTTCGCGCCATGTGATAAAGCTGACCGAGGCAAGGATGATCAACCCGCCCAGCACCACCCAGCCGTCCACAGGTTCGCCAAACACCACCGCACCCAATGTGGTGGCCCAGACCAGTTGCAGAAAGGTAACCGGCTGCGTCACCGTCATCGGGGCGGCGCGAAAGGCCAGCGTCATGGTGAAATGGCCGATGGTGGCAAACACCGCGACCAAAAACAGCCAGAGCAATTGTTCCAGCGTCGGTGTGACCCAGACCGCAAAGGCGAACGGGGCCAGCACAATCGGCACTGTGATCGACAGCATCGCCACCACCACGGTTGGCGACACGCGATCCGCCATGCGTTTGGCCAGCAAATACGATGTGGCAAACAGGATCGCCGTGCCCAGCATGGTGTAGTGGCCAAGGTTCAGGTCCCGAAAGCCGGGCCGCAGGATGATCATCGCCCCCAGCAACGCCGCACTAATCGCCATGATCCGGCGCAGGGCCAGCCTTTCGCCCAGAAACAGCGCCGCCCCGATGGTGACATAGACCGGCGAGAGGTAATTCATCGCTGTGACCTCGGCGATGGTGATTTTGGTCATGGCAAAGAACCACAGGATCACCCCCAGCCCGTGCGCCAGCCCGCGTGCGCCGAAAAACAGCAGATCGCTTTTATCCAGATGCGCATTCAGCAGCGAGCGGATCATCGGCAGCAGAAAAACCAGCCCCAGAACATAGCGCAAAAACGCCGCTTCGGCCGCAGGCACACCCCCGCCGATATGTTTCACAATCGCCGTCACCGCCACAAAGGTTAACCCCGTGGCCAGCATCCAGATCACACCCCAGACGGGGCGGGCTTGGGTCATATCGGATTGCGCGCTCATATCCGGCACAGGACATCAAAGCCGGCGTTTTGGCAATAGGTTATTCCAGCAGAAGCGAGGCTGCGATAATCCACATAGTCAGCGCTACAACCCCGTCCAGAACCCGCCACGCCACCGGTTTGGCAAACAGCGGTGCCAGCAGTCGCGCGCCATATCCCAGCGCAAAGAAAAAGGTGAAGGATGCCAGCGTCGCCCCTGCCGCAAACATCACGCCATCGTCGTATTTTGTGGAAACCGAGCCAACCAGCACCACCGTATCCAGCCATGCATGCGGGTTCAGCCATGTCATCGCCAGACAGGTCAGCAGGGTTTTCTTCAGGCTGTTGGCCTGAATTTCGGACACCGCCAGTGCCTGTCCGCCCCTGAGTGCTGCGCGAAAATTCTGCCAGCCGTACCAGATCAGGAACGCCGCACCCGCATACAGAAACGCCGGTGCCAGCCACGGGATCAGGTTTGAAACCACCTCGAAACTGCTAACGCCTATAGCAATCAGAATGGCATCCGACAGCCCGCTGACAAAGCAGACCACAAACACATGTTCGCGCCGCAGCCCCT
>WGBJ01000054.1 GCA_015494385.1 Marinosulfonomonas sp. | reverse complement strand
CTCGGAGATGTGTATAAGAGACAGGGTTTGGAACAGGTTAGCGCTGACGCTTCTATGATGCTTGCGGGGCTGTTCGGGCGCGAGTAAGCTGGGGTAATTGTTTGTTAATTGGGGGTTCGTTTTGGAACTGGTTATCCCGACGTTATTATTGGCGCTGTATCTGCTGTTCAGCCATCTGAAGCTGAAGAAAAAGGTGACCGAGCTGCAACGCCGTGTGGACGGGTTGCAAGCCGGCGAGAGGCCCGAAGGTGTGGCTGTGCCGCCAGAGGTATCCCAACCGGTTGCGGAAAATGTGCCGGAACAGGGGCCGGTGACAATCAAGGATGTGGCTCCGAAAAGCACCCCTTGGAAGCCGGTAAAAACAGACAGGCCCGAGCCGGTCACGGAACCCACCCAACCCCGCGCCTTTGTGTTCAACCGCGATAAAACGGCCGCCTTGCTGGACTGGTTGCAGGCGAACTGGTTTTTGGCCGTTGCCGCGCTGTCGATGGCGCTGGCGGGGGTGTTTTTCGTGCAATACGGCATTGAAAACGGCTATCTCACCCCGTTCTGGCGGGTGATGGGGGCGCTCGCTTTGGGTGTTGTCCTGATCGCGGCGGGCGAATGGATCCGACGGCGGGCAGGGGACGAGGACGGGCATGCGGCCTATCTGCCCTCGACCTTTTCCGGCGCTGGATTGGTGGCGCTGTTTGCCGGTGTGCTGGCGGCGCGGCAGATGTATGGGCTGATCGGGCCAGAGATGGCGCTGGTCGGGCTGATCGCCGTGTCGGCGCTGGCCGTGGTGTTGGGCTGGTTTTACGGGCCGTTGCTGGCGGCTGTCGGTATTGTCGGCGCCACGGCGGCGCCGTTTCTGGTGGGGGGCAGCAGCGAAAACGGCTGGCTGTTCTACTACTATTTCGCGCTGATACTGGTCGCGGGCCTGTTGGTGGATGCGATCAAACGCTGGGCCTGGGTGTCGGCGCTGACACTGATCTTTACCTTTGGCGGGGCGGCGATGATTTTCAACATGGGGGCAGGCGGGGAACATTTTCTTGGCTTTGCGGTGATTGCAGCGGTTGTGTCGGCGGCAGTGCCACCATTGCGGTTCTGGCCCGCACACGAAGGGCAGATGGTTTCGCTATCGCTGTTTCGGCGGGGCAAGGCAGGTTGGCCGGAATTTCCCACACGGGTGGCGGCAGGCGGTTTTGCGGCGGCTGTATTGACGACAGTGCCGGTGGCTATGGAGGCCCGCGGTGGCGCTGAAGTCTGGCTGGCGCTTATCACATCCATGGTGTTGCTGGGCCTCGCGGTGATCTGGTTCAAAGGCGCACCTGCGTTGCGTGATCTGGTTGTGCTGCCGCTGCTGGCGTTTCTGTTCACCTTGTTTGCGCAAGGCCAAGGGCATGGCGATTTGTATCGTCTGTTTGCAGCGGGGCGCGACAGGCTGCCGGAAACCTCGCCGCCCTGGGATGTTTCATGGCTGGTTGCGCTGGCGCTGGCCGGATCGGCGCTGATTTTCTGGCGCGGGGTGCGGGCAAAGGAATACCGTCTGGTCTGGGCTGGCGGGGCCGCATTGTTTGCACCTTTGGCGGTGGCCACGCTGGATGCGATGTGGCAGCCGGTGCCAGTGCTGGGGCAGGCGCTGTGGGCCTGGCACGGGATGGCTGTGGCCATCGCGATGGTGCTGTTTGCCCTGCATTGCGCCAAAGCGGATGGTCAGGACCGGCGGCGGGTGGCGATATATGCGCTGGCGGCGATGGTGATGATCACCTTTGCACTGGTGGTGATGCTGTCGGACGTCGCTCTGACGCTGGCGATTGCAGTGATGGTGCTGCTGGCCGCGCTGATTGACCGGCAGTTGAACCTGCGGCTGTTGTCAGTGTTCGTGCAGGTCGGCGGGGTGGTTGTCGGATACCGGCTGGTGGTTGATCCGGGTGTGATCTGGGCCTATGAGGCCGCGCAACGGGACGTGCTGCTGGGCTATGGCGGGGTGATCCTGTTGTTTGCTGCGGCGTGGTATCTGTTGCAGGCCCGCAAGCGGATGGCGGCGATTGTGGTGATGGAATCGGCGGTGTTCACGCTGATTGGCGTGTTTGCCAGTGTTGAACTGTTGCGCCGGTTCGATGATGTCAGCGATCCCCATCAGTTGATTGCAGCCTTTGGCCTG
>WGBJ01000053.1 GCA_015494385.1 Marinosulfonomonas sp. | reverse complement strand
GATATGCACGGGAATGCCATCGGCAACCGCGTGATACATCGGGCTGGTGGCGGTGCCCCAGTCCACAGTGGCAAGCCAACCGGCGTTGCAATGGGTCAGGATATTGACCACCTCGCCCGGTTTCTTTTTCGCCGCAATTTCGCGGATGATTTCAAGGCCATGCACCCCGATCATCCGGTTGCTTTCCACGTCTTCGTCACAGATTTCCAGCGCGCGGGCATGGGCCACGGCACCGCGTTCGGCAACCGGCGTATTGCGCAGCAGATTGCGCATGTCGTCCAGCGCCCAGCGCAGGTTGATCGCGGTCGGGCGGGTTTCGTGCAACACTTCCCATGTTTCATCAAGACTGGCGTCTGACGGATCCGCTTTCATCACCTCGGCCACACCATGGGCCGCCGTTGCCCCGATCAATGGCGCACCGCGTACCCACATATCGCGGATCGCATCGGCGAAATCGGCGCGGGTTTTCAGGTCCACCACACGGAATTCATGGGGCAACCAGCGTTGATCTATGATCTGGACGGTGTTTGTATCCTCGTTGAACCAGATAGAGCGATAATGTTCCTTGCCGACCTTCATAGTCGTGCCTCCCCTGCTATTTGACGGGCCAGATCATTCACCGCGGCCATATCCATCAGCCGCTCGCGATTGACCACCAGCTGCCGCCCGAGGCGCAGGCCCCGTGCTTCGCAATCGGCCCGCATGTTTTCATCTTCGATTGTGTCGTTTTCGGCGATATGCGCGAGCGACAGCGTACGGCGGATCATCTCCACCCCCGCAAATCCCAGGCAATCCTGCCAGATATGCTGCAACCGCTGCGCCAATGCCTGTTCGGAGGCCAGATCATGGCCCTGATCCTCGTACAGGGTGCGTTCATACAGAATGCCGGTACGTTCCGTGCGCCAAAGCTGGCTGAATTCGGCGGTAAATGTGGACCAGATTTTGCTGACAACACCCAGAATCCATTCCTGATATTCCACCCGTGCCCCCGGCGTTTCCGCATGCCCCGGTTGTGCAAAATAGGCCATCCAGAAATTGCCCAGCAACATGCCGATATCAAACCCCATCGGGCCATAAAGCGCAAATTCGGGGTCGATCACCTTGGTTTCAGTATCCGTGACCATGACCGAGCCGGTGTGCAAATCGCCGTGCAGCATGGTTTCCGCATTGTTGCAGAATTTGGCCTTCATGTTGTGGGCCTCGACCTTCAGGTCCACATCCGCCCGCAAGCGGGCCACGATGCCATCAAGGCCGGGCGTGTGGTGGTTGCGCTCTGCTTCGAAATACGGGTCCGAAAACACCAGCGTTTCGGTGATATCCGCCAATTCGACGCTTTCGGCAAACAGGCGCACATCATTCTTGCGTTCGGTTGTGTCCATGGACAGATCGGAGCCGCGAAACAGGGTGCGTGCGCAATAGAGGCCCAGAACCCGCGCCATGCCGTCATGCTTGCGCCCTGCCATAAGCGAGTGGCGCAAGATGATGTGCGGGGTAAAGAACTCCATCACAATCAGGCCCTGCGCCTCGTCAAAGTAATAGACCTCGGGCACCGTGCCCGGATCACGTGCCGCCTGCCGGATCAGGGCGTGGTATTCGTAATAGGCGCGTTTAAGAGGCAAAGGCCAGCTATCGCCAACCAACCGTACATATGGGAGCGCCTGTTTGACGATCACACTGCCTTTGCCACTCTGGACAATAAACACCAGATTGAGATTGCCATCCCCGACTTCCTTCACACCCCAACCCGAGGTATCCGCCCCGAGCCGATTTGCAATCGCGGCAACGCCTCCCAATCGTTCGGGTAAGCTCTCCACTGTTAATGGGGCGTATGTGGTATCGGGTTTGGTCATTGTCAGCCTCCGGTTTGCCCAAGCCATGCGCATTGTGGGGGCAGTGTTTTCCAATTTCAGGCAAATGTCAATAACTGTTGACATATGACAGTTTAAACTCTTAACCTTACTCGACAGAGAGGAAAACAGGTGCAAAAGACAGCTGTAAAACTAACCGGAATTACCAAGACATTCGGCGAAAACAAGGTTTTGCGCGGGATTGATCTGGAACTGCCCGCAGGACAGGTGACTGTGCTGATGGGGGCCAATGG
>WGBJ01000052.1 GCA_015494385.1 Marinosulfonomonas sp. | reverse complement strand
CTATGTAACGCGGTTGATCATTGTCATGTGGTATGAACGCCGCAAGCCCAAACAGATAGAGGTATAAGACCATGAGACTAAGACTTGTACCCGCCGAAACAAACTGGGATTTCTTCAAGGCGCCTGTTCTGACACTGGGGGTTTCCGGTGTGATGATGGTGCTCTCGGTGGTGTTGTTTTTCACCATGGGGCTGAACTACGGCATTGATTTCAAAGGCGGCACCACGATCCGCACCAAGGCCGAAGTGACCGTGGACGTTGGCGCCTACCGCGATGCGATTGCGCCGCTGGGGTTGGGCGATGTTTCCATCACCGAGGTGTTTGATCCGACCAAGCCGGACCAGAACGTCACGCAAATCAGGATCGAGGCACAGGACGGTGACGAGGCAATCACCTCGGACACGGTCGCAAAGATCGAACAGACGTTAAAGGCCTATGAGCCGACGATCACCTTCGAGGCCGTCGAATCCGTTGGCCCCAAAGTGTCGGGCGAACTGGTCTGGACCGCAATCGAGGCCGTGATCGCGGCGATTGTCGCGGTGCTGTTCTATATCTGGCTGCGGTTTGAATGGCAGTTTTCGCTGGGTGCCGTGGTTGCGCTGGTGCATGACGTGACCCTGACCATCGGGGTGTTTTCCCTGTTCCAGATCAAATTCGATCTGTCGATCATCGCGGCATTGCTGACGATTGTGGGCTATTCCCTGAACGATACCGTGGTGGTGTTTGACCGCGTGCGGGAAAACCTGCGCAAATTCAAAAAGAAGTCGCTGAAAGAGGTGTTGAACCTGTCGATCAACGAAACCCTGTCGCGCACGGTGATGACCTCGGTCACCACATTGATTGCGTTGATTGCGCTGTTCGTGCTGGGCGGGGATGTGATCCGCGATTTCGTCTTTGCGATGATCTGGGGTGTGATTGTCGGGACATATAGTTCGGTGTTTATCGCTTCGGCCATCCTGCTGCGCCTTGGGGTCAAGCGGGACTGGAGCAAGAAAGACCCGAAAGATGTCGGCGGCCAATACGCCAATATCGACGCCTAAATGCAGGCCCTGACCGAAGCCGTTGCGATTGACGGCTTCTGGTTGCTTGTCGCCGCTGCGGCGGTTGCCGGTCTGGTGCGGGGTTTTTCCGGCTTTGGCACGGCGATGGTCTATTTGCCCGTCGCCGGCCAGATCCTGACTCCGTTTCAGGCCCTGACAACCCTGATGGTGATGGACCTGATCGGCCCCTTGCCCAACATTCCCAATGCCATCCGCACCGGTCATAAACGCGATATTCTGCGCCTGTCGGCAGGCACTTTGGTGGCGCTGCCGCTGGGGTGCTGGTGCTGGGCCTGATCGCGCCCGAGGTGTTTCGCTATGGCGTGTCGCTGATATCCCTGCTGTTGCTGGCGCTGCTGATCATTGGTGTGCGTTATCACGGCACGCTGCGCCCGCCGATGGTCTATGGCACCGGCGCGGTTGGTGGGTTTCTGGCCGGCAGTGTGGGCCTGCCCGGGCCACCGGTGATCATGCTCTATATGGCCAGCCCTAACCCCTCGGAAGTGATCCGCGCCAATATCATGGTTTATCTGTTGCTGTGCGATTTGATGATGATCGGCGTGCTGCATCTGAACGGGTATTTACAGGTCTCGGCTGTGGCCTTGGGGGCGCTTTTGATCCTGCCCTATCTGGCGGCGAATGTGCTGGGCGGCTGGCTGTTTCGGCCCGGGCATGAGCGCCTGTACCGCACCATTGCCTATTTCATTATCGCCGCATCGGCGCTAAACGGGATGCCATTGTTTGACTAAGGATCGACCATGCAATTCACAGAAGTCGAGTTTCACGACGCCCTGCCGATAGACGGCTTTGGCCCGGGTTTTTTCCGCATCGGCGGCAAGGTTTACGAGGGGCCGGTGCTGGTGCAGCCCAAGTCGGTTGTATCCTGGGGCGGCTACGAGGATTCGGCGGCTCTGATGGCGCTGGAGGTGGATGTGCTGTTTTTCGGCACAGGGGCCGAGACCGCCTTTGTCCCGCGGGATTTGCGCGAAGCATTGGAAAAGGCGGGGATCGGGGTAGAGCCGATGGCCAGCCCTGCGGCGTGTCGCACCTATAACGTGTTGCTGGCCGAGGGACGGCGGATCGCGGCGGCGTTGTTGCCTGTTTAACGCTTGGTTCCAAAAAGATTCTAGGTCACATACTCATAAAGAGGATTCCCATAGCGGACGAGTTGTGATTCACTTTCTGCACAGAGCAGGAGGTGAACATGGCACGTTTCGATCTGACGGATTTCGAGTGGTCTGTGATCCAACCCTTGCTTCCGACCAAGGTGCGCGGGG
>WGBJ01000051.1 GCA_015494385.1 Marinosulfonomonas sp. | reverse complement strand
TCCACGGAATATCGCGTTTCAGCACCACATCGCCCATCTTGCAGCCCAGCATCTGCTGGCCGGTGGCGGCGGTAATAACCGGTTCATATGTAGCCTTGTCGCCGGAATGGGGCATGCCGACCATCACCAGTTTGCCGCCCATCGTCAGGTATCGGGCGGCGGTGTCGTAAACAGCCGTGGCGCCAACGGTGACAAACACCGCATCGGCCATCTTGCCGCCGGTCAGTTTGCGCACAGCCCCCCAGGGTTTGGGATCACTGGCCAGAATACCGTGGGTTGCACCAAATTCCATTGCCACGTCCAGCTTTTCCTCAAGCATATCGATGGCGATGATCTTGGCCGCGCCGGCAATCCGCGCGCCTTGAATCGCGTTCAGGCCCACACCGCCCGCACCGATCACAACCGCCGTTTGCCCCGCCCGCAGGCCCGCCGTGTTCACCACCGCGCCAACGCCGGTGATCACCCCGCAGGACAACAGACAGGCCGCATCCATCGGCATATCGTCAGGGATCGGGGCGATCTGGCTGGTATCAACCACCACCTTTTCGGCAAAGGCCCCACATTCCAGCCCCTGCGCCACGGGTCCGCCGTCAAGCGTGGTCAGTGGCCCTTCCATACGGGGCTGGCTGTTGCAAATCACCGGCTTGCCGGTTGCACAGGGCACACATTCGCCACAGGACCGGATCAGCGTGACAAGCACTGCATCGCCAACCTGCACCCCCTTTACCCCGTGGCCAATGGCGGTAATCCGACCCGCCGCTTCGTGGCCGTAAACCGCAGGCAAATGCCCGCCCCAGCCGCCATCCAGAAAGGAAATGTCGGAATGGCAGATGGCGCAGGCTTCGAGCGTCACCTCGACTTCGCCCGATTTCGGGGCCCGCAGGTTCAGGGTTTCGATGGTCAGCGGCTGGCCGAATTCACGGGCAACGGCGGCGCGGATATTGGTCATGGGGGTTCTCCTCGCAAGTTAGAGCGAGGGGAGCGCATATTTCGCCCTATGGCAAGGGCTGTTCCAGAGTTTTCCGTTGCGAGGCCGCGAAATAGATGCCGATGCAGATCGCAATCATACCGGTCGACAGGAAAAACGGTGCGCCGGGCAGGTAGAACGGGGCACGGGCGGATATGAAATAGCTGAAGGTCTGGGTCATCAGGATTGGCGATACGATGGTGCCGATCGACCCGATGCTGCCCAGCAACCCTTGCAATTCACCCTGCTGGTTGTCCTCGGCGGTGTGCGACATGATCGCCATCAATGCGGGGCCGGAAACCGAGCCCAGGGCGTTGATCGGGGCCAGCATCATCACCAGCCAGCCATAGGGGATCAGCCCGATCATCAGAAAGGACAGCATATTGACGGTCAGCCCGAACAACAGCGTGCGCTTTTCCCCCAGACGGGCGATGATATGGCGGATCAAAAACCCCTGCACAATCGCCAGCGAGATGCCAAAGATTGCCAGCGAATAACCCACCATCAGCCCGTCCCAGCCGAACCGTTCGCGGGTGAAATAGGCCCAGACGGCGGGGTAGACGAAAAAGGCGATGGAGTAGAGCAGATGCACGGTTAACAGCGGTTTTAGCCCCGGCAGGCGGGCGATGTGTTTGAAGGCCCCCAACGGGTTGGCGCGGCGCCATTCAAACGGGCGGCGGATGGCGTCGGTCACGGTTTCGGGCATCACGAAATAGCCAAAGGTGAAATTGGCGGCGGCCAGTGCGGCGGCGGCATAGAACGGCGCGCGGGGGCCAAAGATGGACAAAACCCCGCCGATCAGCGGACCGATGACAAAGCCGATGCCAAAGGCGGCGCTGACAAGGCCGAAGTTTTTGGCCTTGTCCCTGGCCGTGGAAATGTCGGCCATAAAGGCGGTGCCGGTGGATTGGGTGGCGGCGGTGATCCCTGCTACGATGCGCCCGGCCAGCAATATCCAGATGCTGCCGGCAACGGCCATCACCAGATAGTCCAGCGACATGAAGAACAGCGATACCAGCAGCACACGGCGGCGGCCAAACCGGTCCGACAGGCTGCCGATGGTGGGCGAAAACAGGAACTGCATCACTGCAAAGCTGGTCGCCAGCACCCCGCCCCACATCGCCGCCGAGGCCAGATCGGTATGGCGCAGTTGCCGGATCAGGTCCGGCATCACCGGCATGATCAATCCAATGCCCATGGAATCGATCACCAGCGTGATCATGATGAATAGAATGGGCAGGCGGGTTTTCATTGTCAGGTCCGGAAAGTTGCGCGTTCCTGATGGCTATCAAACTGAACCGAATAGTTCAATATGCTTTTGCAGCCTTGGCAAAAGCGTGGGCCTGTGCGGGGGCTTCACCCAGTTGGGTTTGGGGTGTGAACAGACTGGCGGGGATGTCGGGCCATTTTGCGCGGGCCAGATCGGGCAGGGGGGTGGTTTGCTCTTTTACCTGCTGGCACAGGGCTTTGACCTCGGCCTGCGCTTGCGGGCGGGGCAGGGGTTTGGCCAGTGCAAAGCTCAGAGCCTCGGCATAGATCAGCCCCAGACCGTCGTCGATATGGGCCAGCATCCGGTCGGAATCGGGGGTGATATTGCCCGCCAGATCAATCGCAGCCGTCAGGGCACGGCCGGTGGCCATGGTGATTTGTCCAAGGTTCATCCATTCCACAAACCACGCCGCCCCGTCGCGTTGCTGGCGGTGGATTTGCGCACCTTGAAGTGCTGCGTTCAGCGCCGTGACCTGCCGCGCCAGCGCCACCAGCAGGGATGGCAGCACCGGATTGGATTTCTGTGGCATGGTCGAGGACGCCCCACCGCCGCCCAGCGAAACCTCGGCAATGCCGGACTGGGTCAGCAACATCAAATCCTCGCCCATTTTGCCAAGGCTGCCTGTCACCAGCGCCAGCCATCCGGAAAACTCCGCGATGCTGTCGCGGGTGCTGTGCCACGGGGTGTCGGTGGGGTCCAGCCCCAGTGCATCGGCCATCTTCCGACGCACATCCGGCGCGTTTTCCAGTTGCGAGGCTGTGCCCGCCGCGCCAAACAGGCTGATCCTCAGCAGGCGCGGGCGCAGGTCGGTGAGCCGTTGCAGATGGTCGATCAGCGGCATCCCCCATGTGGCCACCGTTGCCCCGAATGTGGTGGGCGAAGCGATTTGCCCATAGGTGCGCCCCGCCATCGGCAGATCGGCATGGGCCTCGGCCAGCGCACCGAGGGTTTTGATGATCGCTTGCAAACGCCCCTCGAACAGCGCCAACACCTGTTTCAGCCGCAGCACCAAAGCGGTGTCCATGATGTCTTGCGAGGTTGCGCCCCAGTGGAAATACTGCGCGTGTTCCGGTGCGTCCGTTGCGGCGTGAAAGGCCTTGACCAAGGTCGGAACCACCACCGCATTCA
>WGBJ01000050.1 GCA_015494385.1 Marinosulfonomonas sp. | reverse complement strand
GCGGCTGGTATTTGCCGGTAAAGCTGACAACCGAGGGCAGGAACGCCAGCGCGATGCGGCTAAGAACAAATGGGATCACGATCAGGACCATGAAGGGGGCAAAGGGTTTGATGCTTTTGCCAATGCCGATGCCGTCAACACCGGTCAGGTTTACCGGCGGGAACAGCGGGGCGGCCAGATTATAGAATTGGCCAAAGATCAGGGTGACAGGCAGCAGCAACGCAAGGTTCAGCATAAAGATGACAAAGCCGACTTTAACGTTGGCGCCACTGACTTTGATCCACATCATCACCATGCCGCCACCAGGCAAAAGGGCCAGCAGGAACAGGGCCGCAGCGATGCCGATATCCTGACTGGCATAGCCGATCAACAGGGCCACGGTGGTTAGCAGCAGGTAGTTGATCCACAGGTTTTTGATGATCGCACCGATATGGGTTTTGATAATCTTGAAATCCGAAAAGTGGAATTTGAACAGGCTGGGCGTGACAAGGAACACCCCTGCCGCAAGGCAAACAGCTGAAGAAAACTGAAAGCCGCCGGTCAGATATCCGGTAGCAAGGCCAAGGACGATAGCAGAGACAACAAGCGCAATCTGTTTCATAGTGATTCCTATATAACTGGTTGCGCGGAAAATAGGGATCGGGCCGGAAAAGGAAATAGCCTATATTCGTATCGCTGAATATGTCGCAGGCAGGTTGAGGATGCTAGCCGTTTTCCCGCAACACAACCCCCGCCAGATGGAGCGATCCGCAGATCAGGATACGGGCGTTCGGATCTGTCTGGATGATGTCGGCAATGGCGGATTGCACATTGTCGGCAATATGCGTTTCCATACCCACCTGTTTTGCCGCTTTTGCGGTTTGGCTGGCGGGCAGGGTTGCGGCCTCGCCAGGGATGGAAACCGCATGCAGGGATTTGGCATGTTGCGCTAGCGGGCGCAGATAACCGGCGATGTCTTTGGTGTTCAGCATACCGCAAATCAGGTGTAGCGGGCGGGTTGGCAGGCGGGTCAGAGCCTCGGACAGGGCATGTCCGGCGGCGGGGTTGTGCCCCCCATCCAGCCAGAGTTCCGCTGTGTCAGCGGCATCCACCAGTGGGCCGTGTTGCAGGCGTTGCAAACGGGCCGGCCATTTGGCGTTTGTCACGGCGGCCTCGCAGGCCGTTTCATCAAAACCAAGCTGGCGCAGGGCGGCGATGGCGATACCGGCATTCTGTATCTGGTGCGCGCCGATCAGGGTGGGCAGGGGCAGGTCCAGCAGACCGGTTTCATCCTGATAGATCAAGCGACCGCGCTCTTCCCAGACGTGCCAGTGCTGGCCATGCACCAGCAGCGGTGCGCCAAGGCGGTTGGCGGTGGCTTCGATCACCTCCAGGGCCTCGTCCGGTTGCGGTCCGACAATGCAGGGCACACCGCGTTTGATAATGCCCGCCTTTTCGCCCGCGATTTCGGTCAGGGTATCGCCCAGAAACTGGGTATGGTCGATGGATACCGGCGCAATCACCGTCAGCGCGGGTTTGTCCACCACGTTGGTGGCGTCCATCTTGCCGCCAAGGCCGACTTCGAGCAGGGTGAAATCAGCAGGCGTTTCGGCAAAGGCCAGCAGGGCGGCGGCGGTGGTGATTTCGAAATAGGTGATCGTGTCGCCGTTGTTGGCGGTATAACAACGGTCCAGAAGATCGGTTAGCGCGGGTTCGGATATATGTTCCCCCGCCAGCGTGATGCGCTCATGGAACCGCGCCAGATGTGGCGAGATATAGGCGTGAACCGATTTCCCCGCGCCTTCCAGACCGGCGCGGATCATGGCCTGCGTTGACCCCTTGCCATTGGTGCCCGCGATATGGATCACGGGGGGCAGGTTGCGTTCGGGATGGCCAAGGGTGGCCAATAGCGGATCAATACGGTCAAACGTCAGGTCGATGACCTTGGGGTGCAGCGTCATCATCCGCTCAAGGATGATGTCCGAGGTCGGCGTGCTCACTTTTCTTCCGCAGGTTGGTCGGGGGTTTCGACGGCTTCCTTGGGGGCGGGCAGATCGCCCATCACAGGCGGGCTCATCCCCATCAGCATCCGCACGATGGTGACCAGTTCGTCGCGCATATCCTTGCGGTGGGTCACGCGGTCCAGCATGCCGTGGTCCAGCAGATATTC
>WGBJ01000049.1 GCA_015494385.1 Marinosulfonomonas sp. | reverse complement strand
GCATGCAGAACTCGGGCCAGTCGTGCAATGCGCCCACGCGGATGCTGGTGGAACGCTCGGTCTATGATCAGGCGGTCGAAACCGCCGCCGAGGTTGCCAATTCCATCAAGGTCGGTCCCGCCGACAAGGAAGGCCGCCACATCGGCCCCGTGGTCTCGGAACTGCAATACAACAAAATTCAGGATATGATCCAGAAGGGCATTGATGAAGGCGCCCGTCTGGTCGCCGGTGGTCTGGGCCGCCCCGACGGGTTGAACCGCGGCTATTATGTGCGCCCGACGGTGTTTGCCGATGTCAGCAATGACATGGCGATTGCCCAGCAGGAAATCTTTGGCCCTGTGCTGTCGATCATCCCGTTCGATACCGAAGAACAGGCGCTGGAAATGGCCAATGACACGGTTTACGGGCTGACCAATTATGTCCAGACCACAGACCACGCCAAAGCCAACCGCGCGGCGCGTGTGCTGCGCTCGGGTATGGTCGAGATCAACGGCACATCCCGCGGGGCCGGTGCGCCATTTGGCGGCTATAAACAGTCCGGCAACGGGCGCGAAGGTGGCGTTTGGGGGCTGGATGATTTTCTGGAAGTGAAATCGGTCAGCGGCTGGGTAGAGTAGGGCGGGGTTCACCCCGCCTTCCAGACCAGTTGAAAATTGCGAATAGTGGCGGGGTAAACCCCGCCCTACGCCATTAACAGCGTTTACGGTTTAACAAAGCGATCCGGCGTTACGCCTTCCTGACAATCACCGATCCCACCGAATACCCTGCCCCGAACGAACAGATAATCCCCACATCTCCGCTCTCAAAATCATCCGAATATTTCGAGAACGCAATGATCGACCCCGCCGAGGACGTGTTGGCATAATCCTGCAGAATATTCGGCTGCTCACCCGCTTGGGGCACCCGTCCCAGCACCTTTTTGCCAATGAAATCATTCATCGCCTTGTTGGCCTGATGCAGCCACATCCGGCGCAGATCGGCGGGCGCGACCCCGTTGTCCTCCATATGCCCCAGCATATGTTTGGCGACAATCGGCAGCACCTCTTTGAACACCTTGCGCCCGTTCTGCATGAACTGCATATCGCGCCGGTCCTTCACCCCGTCCGGGCGCGAGCGGCGTAAAAATCCGTTGTTGTTTCGGATGTTATTGGAAAACTGCGTCAGGCAACGGGTGGAAATAATATCGAAATGCTCGCCCGCTGCATCCTCTTTGCGCTCAACCAGAGTGGCCGTGCAAACATCGCCGAAAATAAAATGGCAATCGCGGTCCCGCCACTCCAGATGGCCGGAACAGATTTCAGGATTCACCACCAGAATGGCCCGTGCCGAACCCGACCGGATCATATCCGCCGCCGCCTGTATGCCAAAAGTCGCGGACGAACAGGCCACATTCATATCAAAGCCGAAACCATTGATGCCCAACAACTCCTGCACTTCGATCGCAATCGCCGGATAGGCCCGCTCCATATTGGAGGCCGCCACAATCACCGCATCCACATCCTCGGGCGATTTTCCGGCTGATTTCAACGCCTTGGTGCAAGCATCCAGCGCCATTTCCGCCATGATCCCCGGCTCGTCATCCGACCTTTGCCGCAACAAAGGATGCATCACTTTGGGGTCCAGAATACCGGTTTTATCCATCACATAACGCTGGTGAATACCGCTGGCCGCCACGATAAAATCAACGCTGGAATAGGCTTTGGCCTCGACCTCTCCGGCCTCGATAGCCGCTTTGTTTTCCTCGTTGAAAAGGTCCACATAGGCATTGAACGCCTCAACCAGTTCTTCGTTTGAGATGGTTTCGGACGGTGTAAAAACCCCCGTCCCCGAAATAACCGGCTGATGCATATCTTTACTCCTGTGGTGCTTGCAAATAAGGCCCCGAGAGCGGAAAAACGTCAACCCCTAGAACGGGCATTTCGCCTTGAAAGTCAGCCCTTTTCCGCCGTCCGGATGCCGCAGACGCAGGCTTTCGGCGTGCAGCATAAGGCGCTCGGCTTCCCGCGCCTTGCCGGTAGCGTAAAACGGATCACCCAGAATGGGATGCCCGATTTCCCGCATATGCACCCGTAACTGATGACTACGGCCGGTCTGCGGAAACAGCCGCACCCGCGTGGCGTTATCCTCGTATTTCAGCACCCGCCAGTCGGTCACCGCCTGCTTGCCGTTCTCGAAATCCACATGCTGCAACGGGCGATTGGGCCAATCGACAATCAGCGGCAAATCCACCGTGCCGGTCTTTTCCTCGATCCGCCCGAACACCCGCGCAAGATAGGTTTTCTTCATCTGCCGCTTTTCAAACTGCACCCCCAGATGTCGCTGCGCATGTGGCGTCAGGGCAAACACCATCACGCCCGAAGTATCCCGATCCAGCCGATGCACCAGCAACGCTTCGGGAAAAACCGCCTGCACCCGCGTCATCAGACAATCTGCCAGATGCTCGCCCTTGCCGGGTACGCTCAACAATCCGCTTGGCTTGTCCACCAGCAGCAATTCGTGATCATGGTGCAAAATGGCCAGCGGCCCCTGCGGCGGGTTATATGTGCTTCCTTGCATGCAGGCTTATACGCACAGCCTGCATCTTTGTTCCACAAATATCCCCGCCGGAGGCATAAAATCCGGGCCGAGCAAAGCGAGGCCCCCCCCTGACTATCTGGAAAACACAGACGCCAGAATATCCGCCAGTGCCTCGGCATCCTCATCGTCAAAGGCGTCCGGCTGATTGCTGTCGATGTCAAACACCCCCAGTAATGCGCCACCCTTGTCCCATACCGGCAAGACCAACTCGCTTCGGGTGCTGGAGGCGCAGGCGATATGCCCGTCAAAGCGCTCGACATCCGCCACCAGTTGCACCTGCCCCGTGCGCGCCGCAGCCCCGCAAACCCCGCGCGAAAACGGGATCACCAGACAGCCGTGGCCGCCCTGATAGGGGCCGACCTTTAACAGATCACCCCCCACATTGCGGTAAAACCCGGTCCAGTCAAAACGATCATCACTATGATGCACCTCGCAGGCCACCGTGGCCATCAGGGAAACGGCATCCGTTTCCCCTTCGGTCAGGGCGGCAATGCGCTTGGCAAGGGACGGGTAGTCCACCCTACACCAGTTCGATCGCAATCGCGGTGCCTTCACCGCCGCCGATGCAAATCGCCGCCACACCGCGTTTCAACCCGCGTTTTTCCAGCGCGTTCAGCAGGGTGACGATGATCCGCGTGCCGGACGCCCCGATCGGGTGGCCCAGCGCACAGGCGCCGCCGTTTACGTTCACAATGTCACGCGGCACGCCCAGTTCATGCATCAAGGCCATCGGCACAACGGCAAAGGCCTCGTTCACTTCCCACAGGTCCACGTCCGACACCGACCAGCCGATTTTGGCCAACAGCTTCTGGACCGCCGGAACCGGTGCGGTGGTGAACCAGCCGGGTGCCTGCGCGTGGCTTTCATGCCCCAATATCCGCGCCCGCACCTTCAGACCCTTCTCGGCCGCCGCCTCGGCGCTTGCCATCACCAGCGCCGCCGCGCCATCGGAAATAGAGGACGCATTTGCCGCCGTCACCGTGCCATCCTTCTTGAACGCAGGGCGCAGTTGCGGGATCTTCTCGGGCCGCGCCTTGGCGGGTTGCTCATCCGCCACCACCACCGTTTCCCCGCGCCGCGTGGTCAGTGTGACCGGCGTGATTTCCCCGTCAAACGCCCCGCTCTTTTCGGCGTCCAAAGCATTCGAGAGCGATTTTAGCGCAAATTCATCCTGATCCTCGCGGGTGAACTGGAACTTCTCGGCGCAATCCTCGGCAAAGGTGCCCATCAGACGGCCTTTGTCATAGGCATCCTCAAGCCCGTCCAGAAACATGCTGTCCTGAACATTCTGATGGCCGATTCGCGCCCCGCCGCGCATCTTGGGCAACAGGTAAGGCGCGTTGGTCATGCTTTCCATGCCGCCCGCCACCATCACATCCGTGCCCCCCAGCGCAATCTGGTCATAGGCCATCATCGCCGTTTTCATGCCCGAGCCGCACATCTTGTTCAGCGTGGTGGCCGGAACCTCTTCGCCCAGCCCCGCCGCAAAGCCGGCCTGCCGTGCGGGGGCCTGCCCCAGACCGGCGGGCAGAACACAGCCCATCAGAACCTCTTGGATCATTTCAGGCGTCGCGCCGGCCCCTTCAATCGCGGCCTTTATCGCGGCCCCGCCCAGCACGGGGGCTTCGACCCCGTCGAACACTCCCTGAAACCCGCCCATCGGTGTGCGGGACGCCCCGGCGATCACGACTTCTTTCATTTGCTCAATCCTTCATAAAAAATCGACAGCTCTCGGGGTTTGCATACCGTTTGGTAACGATTGCTGTCTACCCTGACGATACCGAAACGTTACGGAGAGTATAATGCAGCTGGAAACAACCCCCCGCGACGATGCGCTGGTCGTCACCGCCCTGATGGACCGGATCGATGCCGCCATCGCCATCCAGTTCAAGGATAATCTGCGCACAGTTACCGAAGACGGCCCACCCCGCGTGGTGCTGGACCTGTCGCATGTCGATTTTCTGGACAGCAGCGGATTGGGCGCCGTCGTGGCCGCAATGAAACTGCTGGCACCGGAACAGAAACTGGAACTGGCCAGCCTTGGCGCCAACGTTGAAAAGGTGTTCCGCCTGACGCGGATGGACTCTGTGTTCACCATTCACAGCACTGTAGATGCTGCTTTTGACGGGATTGCGCAGGCATCCTGACCCATTGATCCTATTGAAGAAAAGGGCGCAATCTTGCCTCAGTTACAAAATCTGAAAAACAATAGTTTCCGCATCACATTTCCCGGCAAACCCCTTGCCGTGCGCTCGGCCCTTGCACAGATGATGGAGCAGTTGAATGCGCTTGACCTGTCGGAAGGGGATCGGGGAAATATTGAACTGGTTCTGGCCGAAGCAATGAACAACATCGTTGAGCATGCCTATATCGACACCCCCGATGGAACGGTCGAATTGCAAATCACACCGACATATAACGGATTGGTTTGCCACCTGCGGGACGAAGGTGTGCCGATGCCCGAAGGCAAGGCACCAAACGGATCACCGGCCGCTCTGGATTGCGAGACCGAGGAATTGCCCGAAGGCGGATTTGGCTGGTTCCTGATTCGTGATCTGGCGCATGAATTGAACTACACCCGCATATCGGGAAAAAACCTGCTCAGCTTTCGGATTTCCCTCAATGCAAAGTAAATCTGTTTAGAATTGATGCCAAATCGTGCAAAATGCCCTATTTTGGTCGCAATCAGACCTCACGTCGGTCAGAATACGAGGGGATATTCAACGGGTAGCTGCATATAGCTTCCCTCGGCGTCGTGTTAAACAGCCCCCACCCAGTTCGCGACGTCGAGGATTACCTCCCCCTAAAAATCAAATTGGAATTGCGCCAAAACCGGCTTAGGCTTTGCTTTGCATACAGCAAAGGAGACTACGGAATGCGCGATTACCACCTGCCGGGCCGATCGGCCGTTTATGCCAGCAACGGGATGTGCGCGACATCGCACCCCTTGGCCGCCAAGGTTGCCGTGCAGATGCTGGAAGCGGGCGGAAATGCGGTGGATGCCGCGATTGCCGCCGCTGTGTTGCTGGGTATTTGCGAACCCCAAAGCACCGGTATTGGCGGCGACTGTTTCGTCCTGTTGAAACCGGCAGACAGCGAAGATATTGTGGCACTGAACGGATCGGGCCGCGCGCCCGCCGGATTGTCGGCGCAAAAATTGCGCGATGCGGGCCACAAAACCATCCCCCTTGGCAGCCCCGATGCCGTCACCATCCCCGGTGCGATTGACGCCTTTTGTCGCCTGTCCAAAGACTGGGGCAAGATCGGGCTGAAAGCCGCGCTTGCGCCTGCAATCTATTACGCCGAAACCGGCGTGCCGGTCGCGCCGCGTGCCTCGTTCGACTGGGCCGGAAATGCCGAACGCCTGCAAGGTACCGCGCGGAAATTTTACCTGAACGATGGCGCCCCGCTGACCGCTGGCCAGATTTTCCGCGCCCCCGGTCAAGCCGAGGTTCTGCGCCGCATTTCCACAGAGGGCCGTGACGGATTTTACGAGGGCGAAGTCGCCGAAGACATGGTGAATTCCCTGCAAGCGATGGGCGGCACCCACACGCTGGACGATTTCGCCGCCACCGCCTGCAACTACACCGATCCGGTCAGCGGACAATACAAGGGCTATGAACTAATCGAACATCCGCCCAACGGACAGGGCGCAACCGCCATTCTGATGGCGAAAATACTGACCCATTTCGACCTGCCCGCGCTGGACCCGTTCGGCGCAAAACGCGCCCATCTGGAAGCCGAGGCTGCCAAACTGGCCTATGATGCGCGCAACCGACTTATCGCTGACCCCGATATGACCACCCGTCTGGACCATATGCTGGCTGATGAAACCGCTGCCAGTCTGGCCGCGCTGATTGATCCGGCCCGCACAATGGAAAACCCCGCCGCCCTGTCGGAAAATGTGCACAAGGACACGGTTTACCTGACCGTGGTAGACAAGGACCGGATGGCCGTTTCGCTGATCTATTCGATCTATTACGCCTTTGGTTCCGGCCTTGCCTCGGACAAGTTCGGCATAAATTTCCAGAACCGCGGCGCAGGGTTCAACCTGATTCCGGGCCACCCGAACGAGGCCGGTGGCGGCAAGCGTCCGATGCACACAATCATTCCCGGAATGTTGAAACAGGGTGGCAAAGTGATCATGCCCTTTGGCGTGATGGGCGGGGCCTATCAGCCCAACGGCCATGTGCGGTTTATGACCAATATGGTCGATTTCGGCCTGCACCCCCAAGCCGCCATCGACGCCCCGCGCAGTTTTTCAGACGAAGGCGTGATGAATGTCGAACGCGGCTATAGCGATGCGGTGCGTCAGAAACTGGCCGATATGGGCCACAAGGTGGTGATCCCCAAAGCCGCATTGGGCGGCGCGCAGGCAATCCGCATCGACCATGAGGCAGGTGTGCTGATCGGCGCATCGGATGCGCGCAAAGATGGCTGTGCTTTGGGGTATTAAGCCGCTTTAGTTTAGCTGGAACTGTAACGGATACTGCCCGTCCTCGAAATCGCCGAACAGGTCGGGCAG
>WGBJ01000048.1 GCA_015494385.1 Marinosulfonomonas sp. | reverse complement strand
TCCCCCGCCCCTGTAACAGATGATCTATTCGCAGCGGCCGACAGCGCCCACCCTGTTGACGAGCAACCCGCCGATCTGCTGCCCGAGATCGCCGCCAGGCTGCGCAAAGTGGACGGGAAACAGATAGATTCGGCCAAACAGGCCCAGTTGAGCGCAATTTACAGCCGTCTGTCCGCCCTGCACGAGCGGATGAAAGATGCGGCTACCCCTGCACAACAAAGCTAAGTCCCGATTATGATTTTTCACCCTTGCCCTTGGCTGCAAAAACAGTATGTAGGGTGCCAGTTCGGGCTATGGCGCAGTCTGGTAGCGCGTCCGTCTGGGGGACGGAAGGTCGCAGGTTCAAGTCCTGCTAGCCCGACCAACATCATAACCGCCCGCACCCTTTGTGGTGTCGGGCGGTTTGATCTATCCGGGGGGGTCTGATGAAAGATACAGCCACAGGATTCGGCGTTCTGCCCGACCACGCCTTGCGCGATATGATTGCCGCAGGCAGCATCACCGCCAGCCCCGCCATCATCCCCGAACAGATCCAGCCCGCCTCGCTTGACCTGCGCCTTGGCACTGTCGCCTACCGTGTGCGCGCCTCGTTCCTGACAGGGGCCGGTGCAACGGTGATTGACCGCTTGCAGGAATTCGAAATGCACCGGATCGATTTGTCCGACGGGGCCGTGCTGGAAAAAGGCGCGGTCTATCTGGTGCCCCTGATGGAATCGCTGAACCTGCCGGAAGATGTGCAGGCCGTGGCCAACGCCAAATCCTCGACCGGCCGTCTGGACCTGCTGACCCGCACCATCACCGATGGCGGCACCGAATTTGACCGCATCCCGCAAGGGTACACCGGCCCGCTTTATGCCGAAATCTGCCCGCGTTCCTTTTCCGTATTGGTGCGCCCGGGCATGCGCCTGAACCAGATCCGCTTTCGCGCCGGTCAAGCGGTTCTTAGCGACGAAGAACTGCTGGCCCGCCACAATGATCACGCACTGGTCGATGGTGATGCGCATATCGATCAGGGCCTTGGTTTTTCCGTCGATCTGCGCCCCGAAATTGGCAATCTTGTGGGCTATCGTGCCAAACCGCATACCGGCGTGATCGACCTTGATAATATCGGGTTTTATGACCCCGCCGAATATTGGGAGCCGATCCACACCGACAAGGGCCGCATCATCCTTGATCCCGGCGCCTTCTACATCCTTGTCAGCCGCGAGGCCGTCCACATCCCGCCCGATTGCGCCGCCGAAATGGCCCCCTATCTGGCGATGGTCGGCGAATTCCGCGTGCATTACGCCGGTTTCTTTGACCCCGGTTTCGGCCATGACGCCGCCGGCGGCAAAGGATCGCGCGGCGTGCTGGAAGTGCGCTGTCATGAGGCGCCTTTTGTGCTGGAACACGCGCAGATCGTCGGGCGACTGGTTTACGAGCGCATGGCAAGCGTGCCGCAAAAACTATATGGTGCTGATCTGGCCTCGAATTATCAGGGGCAAGGGCTGAAACTATCCAAGCACTTCAAGACAATTTAATTCAAATTTCGGCTTCTTTTTCGTCCTAAATATCCCCGCCGGTGGCATCCAACCCTTCGGCACAGGAACCCGCTGAAAATCAGCCGCTAAAACCGCCCCATGCGCCGTGCCAGCCTCGCCAGTTTTTGTGCCTTGCCCGCTGTCTGCTTCGCCTTTTGCGCCTGCGCGCGTTCCTCGGCTGTCATTTCCGCAGGCGGTTTGCCACGCCGTGCGGCCATATCAATCCCTTTGTTCACGGCTTTACGCATGAACATCCGCAACAGCATATTGATGATCCGGTTGGCGTTCATAACCCCTAATCCTCGAACAATTCGCTTTGGCCGATTGCCTCGTCATCCTCGTCATCGCCCTCGGGCATCCCGGGCATCGCCCCCGGTGGTGGCCGGTTCTCCAGCAATCCGGCCGAGCGCAATTCCTTCAAGCCCGGCAGGTCACGGGCATTTTCAAGGCCGAAGTGATCCAGGAATTCAGGTGTCACCACAAATGTCACCGGCCGCCCCGGCGTCATCCGGCGGCGCCCGAAACGGATCCATTCCATTTCCAACAGTTGATCCACGGTGCCACGGCTGACCGAAACACCGCGGATTTCCTCGATCTCGGACCGTGTAACCGGTTGATGATAGGCGATAATCGCCAATGTCTCGATCGCTGCGCGTGACAGTTTTCGTGTCTCGACCGTTTCCTTTTGCATCAGGAACCCCAGATCGGGCGCGGTGCGGATTGCCCAGGCATCCGCCACCTTCACCACCCGCACCCCGCGCCCTTCATAGCGCTTGCGCAGATGCACCAAGGCTTCGGCCGGATCACAGCCATGCGGCATCCGTTCGGCCATGTCCTTGACCGTCACAGGCTCGGCTGTGGCAAACAATATCGCCTCGACCATACGTTCCTGCTCGCCCATGGGCGGGGCCTCGAACAGGCTTTCCTCGACCTCGGGCTTTTCGTTGTCTTCAGTCGTCATTTTGAACCTTTTTTCGTATCTGGATCGGGGCAAAGGCTTCGCCCTGACGAATTTCAATATGGCCCTGTTTGGTCAGTTCCAGCGAGGCGGCAAAATTGGCCGCCGTGGCACTGCGCCGTCTTGCCGGATCAGTCTCCCACCCTTCGGGCAGATAGCTTTCCAGAACCGTCCAGTCGCCAGCATAGCCAATCAGCCCGCGCATCCGTTCCAGCGCCTGTTCCAGCGTCATGATCGCGTCGCGGTCCATCACGAAGGGGCGGAATTCGTCCTTGGTGCGGGTGCGGGCATAGGCCTGCATCAGGTCCAGCAGGGTCGCGGTATAGGTGACGCGGCGCACGCGGGTCACGTCCTCGGGCAGGCCACGGGCGAAAAAATCGCGCCCCATCTGGTCGCGCGCCATCAATTTGGCCGCAGCATCCCGCATCGCCTGTAAACGCTCAAGCTGGAACGCCAGATGCGCGGCCAGTTCTTCGCCGGATGGCCCCTCTTCGGTGGGGTCGGGTGGCAACAACAGACGGGATTTCAGGAATGCCAGCCACGCCGCCATCACCAGATAATCCGCCGCCAGTTCAAGGCGCAGCGATTTGGCCTCGTTTATGAATTGCAGGTATTGTTCGGCCAGCGCCAACACCGAGATCTTGCGCAAATCCACCTTTTGCGTGCGAGACAGGGTCAGCAGCAGGTCAAGCGGGCCTTCATAGCCATCGACATCGACAATCAGGGCCTCGGCCACCAGCCGGTCCTCTACCGCAAGCGGCGTGTCTTCCTCGAATTCAACTTCAGCCATGAGCTACGCCCGTTTTAACAGACCCGCAAGTTCGTCCTCCAGTGCAGGAATGTCAACATTATCAGGCGATTTGCGCGCATTTATTGCCAGATCGGCGCGTTTTTGACCATCAAGCGTAAAATTGCCAACCGCATCCACCACCATCTGCATTTCCGCCATTTTACCGTTGCAATGCAGGATCAGGTCCATGCCCGCATCCCGCGCGTTGCGGGCGCGAGTGGACACATCGCCTTCCAATGCCTCCATCGACAGATCATCACTCATCAACAAGCCCCAAAACCCGATGTCATTGCGGATCAGATCGACCATCACAGGCGACGTTGTGGCCGGTCCGGACGCATCAATATCCTCGAACACGATATGCGCGGACATGCCCATCGGCAGATCGGCCAGCGCCCGCATGGCGGCAAAATCCACCACATCCAGACCGGCGCGGTTCGTGGATACGCGCGGCAATTCCTTGTGGCTGTCCAGCGTGGCCCGCCCGTGACCGGGGATGTGTTTCAGTATCGGCAAAACACCACCATCCAGCAAACCATCCGCCACAGCGCGGCCAATGCTGGCCACTTTTGCGGGGTCTTCGGAATAGCAGCGGTTGCGCAGCACCGCATGGGTTTGTGGCGTGGCCACATCGGCAACGGGGGCACAATTGCTGTCGATCCCGACAGCCCGCAAATCATCGGCGATGATCCGGTAGCGAATATACATGCCGCGTTCGGCCTGCGTTGGGTTCAATTCCACCTGATCCAGCGCCGGCAACCAGTGGCGCCAATGGGGCCGCGTCATGCGTTCCACCCGCCCGCCTTCCTGATCTATCGTCACCACGGCATCGCGCCCGACAGCCTCGCGCAAATCCCCCGTCAGCCGCTTTAGCTGTTCGGGGGTGTCGATGTTGCGGGCAAACAGGATAAAGCCCCAGGGGTTCACATCACGGAAAAACGCGGCCTCCTCGGCGCTCAGGCGTTCACCGGCGCAACCAAAAATGTAGGCGCCCTGCTCCGCCACCTAGCGAACCTTGACGGGGATACAGGCGGCGTTTTCCGCCAACAACGCCGAGCAGAACCGCCGCGCGTCGGACAGATCGTCAAACCCCATCGCTCGCAGGCGATAAAAGGTGCGCCCGCCGCTTTCGGCCTTCTGGATCACCCGCGATTTGCCTTGCAGGTAATCGGTAAAACGGCTGTACAGTCGGTCCCATTCCTGTTTGGCAATTTCAGGGGATTCAAAGGCGCCCAACTGTGCCAAACGGGTGCCTGCCGGAATACTGCTTGGGTCAACTTCGCTGGCCGAGGCCGAGGCAACCTGTTGCGTGGCCGCGGGTTTAGGGGCGGTTGTATCCAGACTCGCCGGTCGCGACAGCGGGCGGGGCGAGCGCACCACGCCCGGTACATCCGCCGGAATGACAGGCAGGCGGGCCGTGACAGGGGCCACTTCGCCCAATGGTTCGGCACCCTCCGACAGCTTGTCTGCCAGCGCCAGAGCTTCGGCAACTGCCGCATCCGTGGCCGAAGGTTCATCCGTCGCCGGATCAATAGCCGCCACAACAACGCCGTTTCCGTCGCTCACCGTTGCGGGCAAATCCGGTTCGGGCAGGGTTTCGG
>WGBJ01000047.1 GCA_015494385.1 Marinosulfonomonas sp. | reverse complement strand
TCCTGGAACATCACCGCAGGTTCTTACTCCTAGAGAGCCCGGGCATGCAGAGATTATCAATAATATTTCAGATAAATCGGGTAACAAAGTCTATGTGATCGATGACTTTCATCGCTTGAATAATAAAGTAAAAGAGAGAATTGCAGACCTTGCAAAAGTCGTTGCAGAGAGAGATGAGAGGGACAATCTTCCCAAGCTGATTATCGTTGGGATTAATAATGTTGGTTCAGATTTGATCCAATTGGTGCCCGATATAGCAAAGAGAATTGGTATCCACAGAATACAGCCGGGCACAGAAAGCGAGATAAATAGAATTATCTCAGAAGGCAGCAGTAAGCTTAATATTGAGATTGGTACTCCAGAACGGATATTTGAAGAATGTAGGGGTGATTACTGGTTAACACAGCAGCTTTGCAAGATGATTTGCACTTCGCAAAAAGTGGACAAAACTGTAAGTGAAGAAAAAGAGCTCATCTGGGATTTCGCGACTGTAGTGAAGCAGGTTGTTTCTAGTTTGGAGCACAACTATGACCCACCAGTTCGAACATTTTGTAGAGGCCGACGATTTCGACCTACTAATGATCCATACTACAAATTGTTAAGGGCTGTCTCGAAAGAGAGGTCTTCCAGTGTAGATCTAAATGAGCTAGCGAATGCAAACCCGGAAGTCAAAGGAAGCATAACAAACGTTAAAGATCATCGTCTATCTATATTGATTGATGAAAAGCCAGAGTGCTCTAGGCTTTTTTACTATGATAAGCAAACAAAGAATTTTGCGCTCGAAGACCCTGCATTATTCTTTTATTTAAGGAACTTAGATTGGAATGAATTGCGTGAACGGTGTGGATTTCGTGAAGCTGAAATAGATTATGAATTTGATGTGGCGCTATCATTTGCCGGAGAAAATCGTGAACTTGCTGAATTTATTTCTGATCAACTTAAAGAGTTGGATATTTCGGTATTCTATGACAGAAACTACGAAGACAATTTACTTGGGGGGCCGTGGTCGTCCTATTTTAAAGAGATTTTCGGGAAAACATCACGATTGGTCGTCGTTTTACTTGACGCACATCATAATGAGAAAGTCTGGCCGACCTTTGAGCGTGATTGTTTCTTACCTAGAGTGAAAAGCGGTGAGGTTATTCCAGTCTTTCTTGATGACACACTCTTTGTTGGTATTCCTACAGACATCGTTGCAATTCAATACAAGAACAATGGGAAAGTCGCCGAAAATAAAGACAAGATCATTGATGATGTTGTATTAAGAATAGCCGCCAAGCTTGATAGTATGTGATAAGAATAACTTTGCATACTACCTCAACATCAACCTCCCCTCCCAACTCTCTGACTCTGCGAATCTTTCCGACTTATCCACCGATTATCAACAATGAAATCAAAGACTTATCCACAAGAAATTTCGCTATCCCCGTCGATTTCCCTTGAACGACTCACTTTCATTTGCAAACCTTTCCTTACCGCAAAGGGTTCTTAGAACCCCCAGCGATACGCAAAGGCCCCCAGGGACCGGAGCGAATTGGAAAGAAGTCTTCGGACGGAAAACCGAAACGCGAAAGTTTGTGGGCAACAGCAAGTCCGTATGGGTTTTTCGAAACAAATGCGAACAGGCAGTTGATCACGGGTACAGCGGGTCATGGATGATCTTCGGATCAGACATGGCAGCAAAGGTTCCTTCGGGAACCCGCGCATATGAGGAGGATAACCCTTCGGGGTGAACCAATTCAGGAAGACGTCAGGACGTGTCGCAAGGCACAATGCAAAGACCGCGTCTGAGCACCTGACGTCTTTTCCTGTGTTTGGACCCGATAATACAACACACATCCCCAAACGAAAACGAGGCCCGCGCGCCATATGCACCCGAGCCTCGCCGTCAGTTAATGCAGTGCCGCGTCTATGCACCTGTGCGTTAGCCGATACACTGTGCGCGGGCCAAGATCAACTATATCTTGTGGCTATGCGCGCTTTTTCCGCTATAATAATGCCATGTAACAACAAGTGGTGGGCGCGCGCAGTTCTGTGCCGGTTCCCAATATGCAGCGATATGTCTGCGCGGCAATCCGTCCATTCGCGAAAATTATGACAACATGTTAAAAGTTTCGAATGATTCCAGAAAACGGGAAGTAAACCATGACAGACGCACCCGAAGCCCCCGCGCAAACCGGCTCCAGCCTGACCCATTATCCGATCACATTCTATGCGGTCACGATGGGCCTGTTCGGCCTGACGCTTGCCTTTCATGCGGCCAGCCGTGTGCTGCCGTGGCTGGCGCCTGCCAGTCATGTGATGGTCTGGGTTTCTATCGCCGTATTCGTCGCGATTACAATTGGTTACCTTGCCAAAATGGTGCTGCGCACCCCCGCATTTATTGGTGAATGGCACCATCCTATCCGGATTTCCTTTTACCCTGCGGCCTCAATCTCGCTGCTGTTGATGGCGGTCTGTTTTCTGCCCGAGCAAGAAGGTATCGCCAACATCCTGTGGATACTGGGCGCCATATTGCAAGGCGGGTTGACGCTGGCCATCCTTGCCCGCTGGATCGGGCACAAACCCTTTGAATACAGCCACATCAACCCGGCATGGTTTATCCCGGCCGTCGGCAATGTTGTTGTCCCTGTGGCGGGCGCGCAACTGGGATACCACGATCTGTCATGGCTGTTCTTTTCGGGCGGATTGCTGTTCTGGATCATTCTGCTCACCCTTGTGATGAACCGCCTGATCTTTCACACGCCACTGCCTGGCAAACTGCTGCCGACGCTGGTGATCATGATCGCGCCGCCTGCCATTTCCTTTATTGCCTATATGAATCTGAACGGCGGGCAGGTGGATACATTCGCGCATATCCTGCTGAATCTGGGATATGTGTTCGCGCTGATCGTGCTGACGCAACTGCCGAAAATCATGAAGCTGCCTTTTGCCATGTCCTTCTGGGCGCTGTCATTCCCGATTGCCTCGCTGACCATCGCATCCTTTAAATACGCCGGTCTGGAAAAGTCGCAATCGCATGAAATAATAGGGAAAATCCTGCTGGTTGTGCTGCTGGTTGTTATCATCACTCTGGTTTATCGCACCCTGCTTGCCATCGCGCGCGGGCAGATTTGCCAACCGGAATAGATGACCTAGATCAAAGACTCGTATTTCAAAAGCGGAATATCATCCGCGCAACTTATTCCGTAGGAGGGAATCCCGCATGGTTAGACTGACAGTCCTGCTCTATTCGTTCATTTCTGCAACGCTGGCCGGCATTTTGATTATCGTTGTTCTGGCTGCCGGATATGGCACCCAGATGCCAATCATCTATGCGGCTATCGTCGGGTTTGTTGTTGCTGTCCCCGTATCGTGGATTGTGGCAAAAAAGATATCGGCGCTTAAGTAATACACGAATAACCGCCTGTGGGGCTTGCAATTCTCTGGCAAACCAGAGAAATGCAGGCCCTGTTGCGTTTAAAGGAGAATGAAATGTCTAAACCTGCCGGTTATTCCCGCCTGCAAATCCGTCTGCACTGGATCGTCTTTGGGCTGGTTGCCCTGCAATTCATCTTTGCCGAAAGCATGGAAGAAGCATGGGATACCTTTGTCGATGGCGGCACCGTTGAGTTTTCGCCGCTGGTTGCCTCGCATGTGTTTGGCGGTATGGCCATTATGCTGCTGGTGCTGTGGCGTCTGGCAATTCGTCTGAAACGCGGCACCCCGGCCGAGCCGGAAGGCACCACAGCAGGCCAGGCCAAGGTGATGCACGCGATGCACTGGACGCTTTATCTGTTGCTGATCCTGATGCCCCTGTCCGGTAGTTTGGCGTGGTTCGGCGGGATCGAACAAGCCGCGGAAAACCACACCATTATCAAGGTTGTCCTGATGGTTGTTGTCGGTCTGCATGTTGCGGCTGCGTTGTTCCACCAGTTCGTTGTCAAAGACAACATCATGGACCGGATGCGCACCCCGCGCGACTAACCTTAAGCGTTGAAAAAGGCCCGCGCGGTTTCGGTGAATTCGCGCGGCTTTTCCGCATGGAGCCAATGGCCCACACCTGCGATACGGGCGAAACGGGCCTTGGGGAACAGGGCTTTGATGGCGGCGCGGTGTTCGGGCAGGATGTAGTCTGAGTCACCCCCCGACAGAAACAGGGTGGGGCCGTTGAATGCCCCCTCCACATCGGGAAAGCCCATGATCTTTGGCATTTCCCGTTCCAGCACATCCAGATTCAGTCGCCAGCGTTTATCTTTGATGTCCAGCGATTGCAGCAGGAAGGCGCGAACGCCGTCCTCGGGGATGTCTTTGGCCAGTAACCGGTCCGCATCGGAGCGTTTATCAACCTGTGACAAATCCAGCCCGCGCATGGCGTGGATATAGGGCGCCTGTGTCCGGTCATAAACCACCGGCGCAATATCGGCGACCAGCAGGCGGCGCACAAGGGCAGGGTGGGTTAGTGCCAGCACCATTGCCGCCTTGCCGCCCATGGAATGGCCGATCACATCGGCTTGCCCGCCATTGGCTTTGATCACTTCTGCCAGATCTTCGGCCATATCGGGATAGCTGTGGCTGTCGAACCAGTCACTTTCGCCGTGGTTACGCATGTCGACGCTGATCACCTGTCGGTCATCCGACAGACGCCGCGCAATCGCGCCCCAGTTTCGGGCCGAGCCATACAGCCCGTGCACAATCAGCAGCGGGGGCTTGTCCGTCGGGGTGCCAGTTGTAACCGTGTTTAACATGCGACTTGTCATAGCCAAGTGCTGCCAATTGCACCAGAGGTGTTGAGTGTCGGTGCCTGCATTGTTATCAAGCGCGGATTAACGGGTGGGATGTATTTTGCGCGAAACGATTCACGAGATGGCCGAAGAAGTGTCAACGCTGATGAAAGAGCGGCTGAGCATCCGTGGCCGCGATCTGGCAGCGAAACTGCGCCATACCGGACGGATGATGCCAAAGCGGTTGAAACGCGAGGCCGCCTATCTGGCCGAGGCGGTGCAACTGTCTGAAAACCCGCGTTTGCTAAAGATGATCGATATGGCGCGGGTCGAGGCAGCGCATCGCGATTGTCTGGAGTTTTTGAAAAAGGTGGATGCGGCGGACCGGCGCAAAGGTGTGGTGTTGGGCATTCTGGCCAGCCTTGCCATGACGTTTCTGGTGGTGTCTGCAATGGTCATCATCGTGCTGGTCTGGCGCGGCTATATATAAGCGGCTTTTCAAAACAGTGCAGGTGGGGTAGTTCCATGAACGTAGTTCAGGAAAGGAATACCCCGTGGCAGGCAAAGTTCAGGAACGACAGGCAAAACTGCGCGAACGTCTGATTGACGCGGGCGAGGCACAGGTGATTGCCGGCGGTGCGTCATCCATGAAAGCGCGCGATCTGGCGCGCGAGGCAGGGTGCGCGCTGGGGGCGATCTATAACGTATTTGACGATATGCAGGCGCTGCTGATGGCGATCAACATGCGCACCTTCCGTCGCATGGGGGCAGCTGTGGCGGCCTCGCAAGAGGGGGCGCAGGGGCTGGACCCGAACCAGCGGATGATCCGCATGGCGACGGCCTATTTGCACTTTGCGGCCGAGAATACGAATCTGTGGCGGGCGTTGTTCGATCTGGAAATGTCGGTCGATAGCCGCGTTCCGGACTGGTATTTGCAGGAACTGGGCCGCCTTTTTGCCTATATCGCCGCCCCGCTGGCAGAATTATTTCCCGAAAAAGACGAAGACGAACTGGACCTGATGACCCGTGCAATGTTTTCGGCTGTGCATGGTATTGTGTTGTTAGGATTGGAAAAACGCATCTCGGGCGTGCCAATTGAACGGGTCGAGGAAATGCTGAAACAGCTTTTGTGCCAGATCGGGCATAAATAAAAACCTGAACAGTGTTCATTTTTCTACTTGAACGCCGTTCATAAATCCCTATATCTCCAACCATGAACATTGTTCACGAAAAGGAGATTAAGATGTTTGGAACTCTGAAGACCCTGATCACCGGCGCGAATGCCCGGGCAGAAGAACGGGTCCGCGATATTTATTCTATCGAGTTGATTGAGCAGAAAATCCGCGAGGCGCAAGCCGGATTGCAGGCCGCCAAGGCCACTTTGGCCAGTCTGATCCAGCGCAGCCGCGCCGAGGGGCGCCAGATCGAAGTGCTGGAAACTCGCGTCAAGGAAATGACATCCCGCGCCAAAGAAGCGCTGAAAGCGGGTCGTGACGATATGGCAGGCGAGGCGGCACAGGCGATTGCAGGCATGGAAAACGAACTGATCCTGCGGCGTGAAACCGCCAGCCGTCTGGACACGCGCATCCTGCGTTTGCGCCAATCGGTCGAGGCCACAAACCGGCGGATCATTGATCTGAAACAGGGTGCAATCGCCGCCAAGGCCGTGCGGCAGGAACAGAATATCCAGAAACGCCTGAACACCACGCTGGCCGGTCAAAGCCCGATTGGCGAAGCGGAAGAGTTGATCGAACGGGTTCTGTCACGGGATGATCCGTTCGAGCAAAGCGAGATCCTGAAGGAAATCGATCAGGGTCTGAGCAACGAGGATATTGGCGACCGTCTGGCCAGTGCCGGATTTGGCCCCGCCACCAAAGTCACCGCCGAAGATGTTTTGAAACGTCTGACCAAAGGCAAATAGACAAACCAAAATTTAAGGAACCAAGACAATGCTGAACAACACAAGCACCGACAACAAACTGATCATTCTGCTGAACGCCGCAGGCGTGATTGCCGCCTATGTGCTGCTGATTATCTCGCTCTATAAATCCACCGAGGTGCCGCTGGCGACCAAAGGGTTTTGGGGCATCGGGGTGCTGATGCTGACGATCAGTCTGGTGAATTTCGTGAAGTACCTGTTTGACGCGCGGATGAACAATGACCGCATCAGACAGCTGGAAGATGCGAAAAACGAAAAACTGCTGGAAGATTTTGTGAGCGATGTGAAAGAGGACTAGTGCCCTTCCTGACAGTTGAGAGGCCCCGGATTTACTCCGGGGCCTTTCTTGTTTTACAGGTTCGGATACATCGGGAACCCTTCGCAAAGGGCCTCGACCTTGGCTTTTACAGCGGCCTCGACTGCCCCGTTGCCTTCTTCCCCATTGGCGGCCAGCCCGTCGACGACCTCGACAATCCAGTCGGCAATCTGGCGGAACTCGGCCTCGCCAAAACCACGGGTGGTGCCGGCCGGTGTGCCCAGACGGATGCCGGATGTGACAAACGGTTTTTCAGGGTCAAACGGGATGCCGTTTTTGTTGCAGGTGATATGGGCGCGGCCCAGTGCCTTTTCAGTGGCGTTGCCTTTTACGCCTTTGGGGCGCAGGTCAACCAGCATCAGGTGGGTGTCGGTGCCGCCGGTGACGATGTCCAAGCCGCCCTTCATCAACTGATCCGCCAGCGCAACCGCATTGGCGCGCACGGCCTTTTGGTAGTCCTTGAACTCGGGGCGCAGCGCCTCGCCAAAGGCCACAGCCTTGCCCGCGATCACATGCATCAAGGGGCCGCCCTGAATGCCGGGGAAGATGGCGGAGTTGACCTTTTTCGCGATGTCCTCGTCATTGGTCAGGATCATGCCACCGCGGGGTCCGCGCAGGGTTTTGTGGGTGGTGGTGGTGGCCACATGCGCATGCGGGAAGGGCGAGGGGTGTTCGCCCGCTGCAACCAGTCCTGCGAAATGGGCCATGTCGACCATCAGATAGGCGCCGACCATATCGGCGATTTCACGGAACCGCGCAAAATCGATCTGGCGCGGGATGGCGGAACCACCGGCGATGATCAGTTTGGGTTGGTGTTCCTTGGCCAAGGCCTCGACCTGATCGTAATCAATGCGGTTGTCGTCGCGTTTCACGCCGTATTGCACGGCGTTGAACCATTTGCCCGACTGATTCGGGGCCGCCCCGTGGGTCAGGTGCCCGCCCGAGGCAAGATTCATGCCCAGAATGATATCACCGGGTTTGATCAGCGCGGTGAATACGCCCTGGTTTGCCTGCGAGCCGGAATTGGGCTGCACATTGGCAAATTCACAACCGAACAACTGTTTGGCGCGATCAATCGCCAGCGTTTCGGCCACGTCGACATATTGGCAACCGCCATAGTAACGGCGCCCCGGATAACCCTCGGCGTATTTGTTGGTCATGACCGAGCCTTGAGCCTCCATCACGGCAGCCGAAACGATGTTTTCGGATGCAATCAGCTCGATCTCGGCGCGTTGGCGGCCCAGCTCATTGGTGATGGATTTGAAGATTTCAGGGTCGCGGGTGGCGAGGGCTTCGGTAAAGAAACCGGCGTCTTTGGTGTTGGTCATTTTGGGGACTCCTTGGCGCAAAAATAAGGCTTGTCGCCCTCATAT
>WGBJ01000046.1 GCA_015494385.1 Marinosulfonomonas sp. | reverse complement strand
TCTGAACGAGGCGGGAAAATTAAGCAGCGAGGTGCTGGACCCGTTGCAGCGTGCCGGTGATTTGAACCCCGCCGGTCTGGAAAATGGCAAGGTGCGGTGCAGCCCCGGTTTTGCCGAAGGGTACCGCGCGATTGCCGATGGTGGCTGGCTGGGGATTGCCGCACGGGCTGAAAACGGCGGCATGGGCTTGCCGATGGCCGTAACGACGGCGGTCAATGAAATGATGGCGGGGGCCTGTCTGGCATTGCAGTTGAACCCGCTGATGACGCAGGGCCAGATCGAGGCGCTGGAGCATCACGCCAGCGACGAGATCAAGGCGCTGTATCTGCCCAAGCTGATCAGCGGCGAATGGCACGGCACGATGAACCTGACCGAACCGCAGGCCGGTTCGGACGTCGGCGCGCTGCGCAGCAAGGCTGTGCCGAATGGTGATGGCACTTATGCGATCACCGGCACCAAGATTTTCATCAGCTGGGCCGATACGGATTTCATTGCCAACACTTGTCATCTGGTGCTGGCGCGTTTGCCGGACGGTGTGCCGGGGACCAAGGGCATCAGCCTGTTTATGGTGCCCAAACTGATCCCCGATGAAAACGGCAACCCCGGTGAGGTCAACAGCCTGAAGGTGGTATCGCTGGAGCATAAGATGGGCCTGCACGCCAGCCCCACGGCGGTGATGGAATACGAGGGCGCGACCGGCTGGCTGGTGGGCGAACCCCATCAGGGGATGAAAGCCATGTTCACCATGATGAACAACGCCCGTCTGGGGGTTGGTGTTCAGGGGCTGGGTGCGGCTGAAGGGGCGTATCAACACGCGCTTTCATACGCGCTGGAACGCAAGCAGGGGCGCACGCCGCTGGGCGATGGTACAATCGTGGATCATGCCGATGTGCGCCGGATGCTGCTGACGATGAAGTCGGAAATCCATGCGGCCCGCGCGATCACGCTGGCCTGCGGGGTTGCGATCGATATGGGCCATGCAACCGGTCAGGCCGACTGGAAAACCCGCGCGGCGTTTCTGACACCGATTGCCAAGGCCTATGGCACAGACACGGGCACAAAGGTGGCCAATCTGGGTCTGCAAGTGCATGGCGGCATGGGGTATATCGAGGAAACGGGTGCAGCCCAATATGTCCGCGACGTGCGCGTGACCGAGATTTACGAGGGCACCAACGGCATCCAGTCGATGGACCTTGTGGCGCGCAAGATGATGGACGGCGGCGAGATGGCCTTTCGCCTGATCGACGAGATCGAGGCAAACGCCGAAGCCGTGCGCGGGGATTTACCCGATATGGCCGGCGCGGTCTGGGATGCTGCCGAGACATTGCGCGAAGCCACCGAATGGCTGGTGTCGCAGGACGATATGAACGAACGCTTTGCCGGTGCTGTGCCCTATCAAAAGGCATTTGCCCGCGTGTTAGGGTCGCATTTCCACCTGAAAACGGCAGTGGCCGAAGGCGGCACAGGACCACGCAGCGAATTGGCGCGGTTCTATATCACCCGTTTGTTGCCGGAACACGCAGCCCTTTTGATCCATGCCAAAGCGGGCGCCAAGGGCTTGTATAGCATATCGGTTGATGATCTATCGGCCTGATGGATCAGCCAATAGCCAGCATTCGCTACCCGCATGAAACCCCGCCCGCCGAGGGCGAGGCGATTACCGTTGCCAAAGGCGTGCTGTGGATGCGTCTGCCGCTGCCGATGGCGCTGGATCATGTGAACATCTATGCGCTGGATGACGGCGATGGCTGGACCATCATCGACACCGGCTTGGACACCCGCCGCAGCCGCGCGATCTGGCAAAAGCTGCTGGAGGGGCCGCTGGCGGGCAAGCCTGTTACCCGTGTAATTGTCACCCACCACCACCCCGATCATGTCGGGCTGGCGGGCTGGTTTCAGGCCGAACATGGGGCCGAGTTGTGGACCACCCGCACCGCATGGCTGTTTTCGCGGATGCTGACGCTGGATGTGCAGGACCGGCCTACACCGGAAACGCTGGCGTTCTGGCGCTCGGGTGGGATGGACGCGGCGATTTATGACAAACGCGCCAATGAGCGCCCTTTCAATTTCGCCGATGTGGTCGCGCCGATGCCGCTGGGGTTCAAGCGGATCAAACAGGGTGATGTGATCCGCATTGGCGGGCGCGACTGGGATGTGCATATCGGCAATGGCCACGCGCCCGAACACGCGACGTTCTGGAGCAGGGACGACAACCTTGTACTGGGCGGCGATCAACTGCTGCCCTCGATTTCCCCCAACATCGGCGTTTACGCCACCGAACCGGATGCCGATCCCGTCGCCGACTGGCTGGAAAGCTGCGAGCGGTTACTGCCAATGGCTCGCGAGGACCAACTGGTTCTGGGTGGTCACAAGCTGCCGTTCATCGGTCTGCCCACCCGCCTGCGCCAGTTGATTGAAAACCACCACGGTTGCCTGAAACGGCTGGCGGAACATCTGCAAACGCCTCGGGTGGCCTCGGACTGTTTTGTACCGCTGTTCAAACGCAAGATCGGTGAAGATGTCTATGGTCTTGCCTTGGTCGAGGCGATGGCCCACCTTAACCACATGCTTGCCGTCGGGCAGGTACAGCGGGAAATGCGCGAGGATGGCGCGTGGCTATGGTCATTGAAAGGGTAGGGAATGGCAAAGAAACCTTGGGATAAATCCTGTTCCGAACCGCGCGCCCATGTGGTGCATCTGGACCCCGACGCGCCCGAAACGGCAGAGACCAAGCCACTGCCCGAAGGCATTGCAGACAAGTCGATCGAGGACAAAAGCCCCGCCGAATGGGCCTATGAACGGCTGGTGATCTATATCCAGAATTTCGAGGAACAGCTGGACAATGAACACGAGGTCGCCGTTGGTTTCGTCGGCGGTGATGCCGGTGTTTTGCGGATTGAAGGTCTGGGGTTTTTCGACCCCGATATCGTGACGTTTTACGGGCAGGATGGGGCTGGCACCAAAACCCAGCTGATCCAGCATGTCACGCAACTTAGCGTGATGCTGCGTGCCGTTCCCAAGGTGGCGGATGCGGCAGAACCCAACAGGATCGGCTTTCGGCTGGTGGCGGATCTGAAGGCGGAATAGTCCCTGCGTGACAGACACAGAAAAATCGTTTATTCCGGTTAGGCGAACTGGAGAAAAGGAAACGGATATGTCTGAATTTAAACATGGATCAATGGAAATAACCGAGCAGGAAAAAACCTTTAACGGATTTTTGAAATTTGCCGGTTACGGGCTGCTGGGCGCGTTGGTGTTTTTGTTCTTTCTGGGATTGATACGAGGCTAACCTGTATTTTCAGGGTGACGGGGTGACGAATGCGTAGATTATTGCTGGGCCTTTTGCTGCCCCTGCTTCTGGCGGCATGTGGCGGGGCCGAGCCGAAATGGGCACCTGACGCGGATGTGGCGCGGGTGCGCTATCATCACAACGGCCCGCCCTCGATCACCCTGTTCACCGT
>WGBJ01000045.1 GCA_015494385.1 Marinosulfonomonas sp. | reverse complement strand
AGTTGCCCGTGGAACCCGTTTCCGAATGCGTAATAGGCCGACGCATGACCGGTAAACACATCGTAATCCTGAAAGCCGAACAGCTGGTCAAAATCGCGTTTCTTGGCATAGTTCAACTCAAGTCCAAACGCGAGACGGCTGTCTATGGGCTTCCAGAGAATTTCGCTGGATACCCCACCGTACATTTTTTCAAGATAGCCAACGGTGAACCGACCATATAGGTTTTTGGCTGGCTGATAGTAATAATCAAGTGTCAGGTGATCGAGCAGCGGGCCATCCGCCTGGGCATATAAATTCGCATCCGTCCGGACATGCGGCAGCACAGAGCTTGCCGCCCGACCGGAGCCAAGATTACCGGCAACCGGTTGGCGAAGCGCCCCTGACAGTGACAGCCCGCGGGAAATCTCCAACCGGCCGGACAATTCGGCACCAAAATCCGCCCGCATAGGCTGATCGGGGTCAAAAAAACTTACGTCCAGGTACGGCGAAAGACCCCATGTAAGACGCGGGTACAGGGCGGGGCGGGATGCCGGTCCGCTGGATGCGGAAGAAGGATCGATCTGCGCGCGGGCATAAGAGAGCCATGCGCTATCAGACGTATTTTCCAGAGATTCCATATCGGAACGGCGGATGGTGGTGATGCTGGGCACCATACCATCGACAATCGGTTCGATTTTGAACACTTCGACCGAGGCCGGCATAACCTGTGTCATCAATCTGGCAGTGCGGCCAATTGCCTGCGGCATGGCCTCGTATTTCCGGTTCCGGATTCTGACCCGTGCCGTTCTTCCCGTTAATTCCAGTGCTTCCAGTTCCATACCTTCGGCGGCCAGAAGCTGTGCAAGGATGTTTTCTATGTTGGCTGTTTTGGCATCATCAACAACCCAACCGGCGCCCCAGTCTTCGGGCGATATGTGACGTGATACTCTGGGTTTGACCGGAACCGGCCCACGACCAAGGCTTCCTTTTGCAGGCGGGTGTTTGGGATTGAATTTGAAGCTAGCGCCAACCGACAAGACGGACCCGTACAAATAGGATGCCGATATATCGACACCGGGGCGTAGCCGGTAATTCAACCCGAAATTCACCGGCGATCGATGCACGAAACGCTCGGATGGCAATCCGTATGTACTTTCGATAACATAGGCATCCGATGAATACTCCAGCTTTAGCGTCAGCCGGTCATTGGCAGCCCACGAAACACCCCCGAAAAAGGCAGCGTCCCCGCGAAACCATGCATTCGTGTTAGGTTCCCCCCCCAGCCCTGAAAAACCCGGTCGTGTGTAAAAGCCCGAATTCAGCCGCCCCAAGGGGTTTGAAAACCCGTTGTAGGATCCCAGCCGACCCCAACCGATACCACCGGTCACCGTCAACCGATCACCAATGGATTTCGTGGCAACAATATATTCAGCCGAAAACAGCCCCGTTCCCATAAAGTCCTGCAAACCGATCGCAACGGCAGGGCGATACCGCCCTTCGTCAACCAAACGGTAACGGAGATCAAAGCTCCGGTCCCAAGTGCGTTCGCCGGTTGGAAGGTAATTATCTATTGTCGCATACCGGAAACTGGCAGACAAACGCGGTGTTAACTGGAAAGTCAGCGTCGCGCGGGACTGCCCGTCAAAGGTGGAAATGGTCTGCGCAAGCTCACCGTCTTCCGCGCTTTGCGCGGTCGGCATATCAATCAGCCCGGGGGTGCCGTAAAGAGAGTAGCTGTAACCAGAAGATTGGGCATATGAGGGCAGAGCCCAGCAAGCACACGCGGTTAACGCGGCAGAAACCCTACCAAGTTTCATGATCACTTGGCTCCGCTTTCCGGCAATATCAATTTCTTTTCCCGCAATGCTCAAGGTAAATATACTCCGCCCACTCCTGTCGCCTATTGACTGTTAAACAGGAAAGGTGCTTTTCTCAACTGCCGTTTTGGTTATTACTCTCGGTCGTTTCAAACATCCCAAACGGGCCAAGCGTTCGGATGAAAATCAAAAAGGTTTTGTTATTGGGCGATTTCCTGTTGATAGTGATGATAACCCTCAACACGGGTTGCAATCAACTGACGCAAACGCACTTCATCACCCTCATCAACCGAGGCACGGATTTCCTTGATCATGGCGGCAACTTCGATTTGTGAAAGCTTTGCCTCTTCTGCTCTCAGGATCTTGGTGTGCGGTGTCCGACGCAGGCTTTCATTGTCGATCAGCAATTCCTCGTACAATTTTTCGCCCGGGCGCAAGCCTGTGATTTTAATTTCGATGTCGCCCTCACCCGTTTCCGGATCCATTACCTGACGGCCCGACAGGGTAATCAGCTGGTGCGCGATATCAATGATTTTTCTGGGTTTGCCCATGTCCAGAACGAACACATCTCCGCCTTCGGCATAGGCCCCGGCCAAAAGCACCAGACGGGCGGCTTCCGGGATCGTCATGAAATAACGGGTCACATCGGGGTGGGTAACGGTTACAGGTCCACCCATCTCGATTTGTTTCTGGAACAGCGGCAATACCGAACCGGAAGAGCCCAGCACATTGCCAAACCGGACCATCGAAAATTTTGTCGCATGCTGACGAGTCTGGGTGTCCTGAACGACCAGTTCCGCCATGCGCTTGGTT
>WGBJ01000044.1 GCA_015494385.1 Marinosulfonomonas sp. | reverse complement strand
GTCAGAGTGCCCGCCGGCACCTCTGGCTCTGGCTCTGGCTCTGGCTCTGGCTCTGGCTCTGGCTCTGGCTCTGGCTCTGGCTCTGGCTCTGGCTCTGGAAGGGTCTCCTCGACTGCAGGGGTTTCATCAACCACATCCTCGACCAGTTCTTCCTCGCCACCGTCCTCGACGATTTCATCCAGCCCCTGTTCCAGCTTGGACGAGGATTTGAAAAGACGGTTTTTCAGCTTTTTAAAGAATGACATCGTGCCGGACCCTTTGTGTTCCTTACCCAACTATTGCACCTTCGCAGCGGATGGAAGGGGCAAGCGTTAAAACTATACCGTTCCCAGCCCCCAAAACAGGCCAATCTGGGCGGCGATATAGGTGACCCACACTACCTTGCCCGCCCATTTGCGGCGCGGGTCATCCGGCGCCAGCACAAAGGTTTCGACCGACAACACCAGATCAGACAGCACAAACAGCATTGCCCCCCACAGGGCGACATTGCGCGCCTCAGGCAGGCCCAGCGCCATCAGGCCCATGCCAAGGATGATCACCACATAGCCGCGCACGGGCCATTTCAACGCGCCGGTATGCGGGCGCAGCCAGAATTCGGTGGAAATCCCCAGCGCCACCATCAGCAGGATCAGCGGCCATTGCGCCAGTTGCGGACCACTGCCCAGCGTGGCCATCAGCACGATATAGGCGATATGGGCGCTGGCAAACGCCACCATCCCCGCCAGAAACGCCTTTTCACCGGGCCGCGACAGGGCCAGATCACCCAGCGCACTTAACGCCAGACTGGCAACCAGCAACACAGGGGCACCTTGGACATACGCCGCCAGCGCAAACAGCGCGACAGGCAGGGTTTTGCGGATACTGCGCGCCCAGCAAATACGCCCCCCCGTGTGCGGCAGGTAAAAGACAGCCAAGGCAACACCAAGGGCGAAAAGGGCGGCGGGAAGAAGCATGTGCAGACCTGTAGTTAGGGTGATTGCCGGAACCCTAGCGCAAATCGGGCGGGGATGGCCATTGCCTTTTACCATTGGTCATAGGGGCGGGATGTGGCACACTCCCGTTATGAAAATACATCTTCTATCCTTAATCCTGTTCACCCTGACCGCCGCCCCGCTGGCCGCCCAAACCCCGATGACCGGCGACGAATTCGAGGCCTATTCGCAGGGCAAGACCCTGTTCTTTCGCTATAGCGACGATCGCTACGGCGCCGAGGAATACCTGCCCAACCGCCGCGTGCGCTGGTCGTTTCTGGACGGGGATTGCAAAGATGGCGAATGGTACGAGGACGGCCAGATGATCTGTTTCGTCTACGAGGACAACCCTGATCCGCAATGCTGGTCGGTTTACAAACAGGGGGACGGGTTGATGGCACAGTTTGAAAACGACCCGACCCAGACAACCCTGTTTCAAGTGGAAAAAACGGACGAGCCGATGGTCTGTCTGGGACCGGACGTCGGGGTTTGAGCCAACCTGAAATCTGTTTTATCCTAGGCTCAGGACCCTAAAGCAGGAAGCGGCAATATCAGGAGGAACACCCCATGAATATCATCTGGCTGGGCCATTCGGGCTTTCGCATTGAAACCGGCAATCTGGTGTTGTTGATCGACCCCTGGCTAACCGGCAACCCCCTGTTCCCCGAAGATCGCCGCGCCGAAGCGATTGCAGGGGCCACGCATATCCTTGTCACCCACGGACACGGCGACCATACCGGCGACACCATCGCGATTGCGCGCGAGTTGTCGATCCCCGTGCACGGCATCTACGATCTGATGACATGGTGGGAGGAAAAGGAAGGGATTGCTGTGGTCGGCTTTAACAAAGGCGGCACAATTGATCTGGGTGCGGCACAGGTGACGATGGTCAATGCCACGCATTCCTCGTCACTGGGCAACGGGGCGGACGGGCCAATCTATGCCGGTCACGAATCCGGTTATGTGATCACCACGCCCGATCATGTGGTCTATTTTTCCGGCGACACCGATGTGATGGCCGATATGGAAGTCATCAACGATCTGCACAAACCCGACATCGGCATTCTGGCGGCCGGCGGGCATTTCACCATGGACATGCGCCGCGCCGGCTATGCAGCCAAAAAGTTCTTTGAATTCAAAACCGTGATCCCCTGCCACTACCGCACTTTCCCGCTACTGGCGCAATCCGCGGATGAGCTAAAGGCCGCCTTGCCGGATGTGGATGTGATCGAGCCACAGGTGCTGGAGCCGATCCGTTTATAGATAGCCTTAGAACAGACTGCCCTGATCCGGCGGAGTTTCTTTGGGCTTGGCCTTGCGCGGTGCGGTGCCTGCCCCGACGGCATAACGCCCGTCGGCAAATTCGATCTCAAGCGCCGCCGCCTTTTTCGCGGCCTTGGCGCTCGTCACCACATCCCCGTCCCCGCGCACCACGGCATAGCCACGGTTCAGGGTTTCCTTATAGCCCAGCGTCTGGCGGATACGCTCAAGGGCTTGCAGCCGGCTGGCCCAGCCCTGAACCTGCCCCGTCGCCACCCGCGACAGACGGGCCGAGAGTTGTTCGTATTCCGCCTTTTTCCGCCTGATATCACGGGTCAACAGGTCACTGTTCAAACGGTCCGCGCGGTCGGCCAGTCTGGATTTGGCCTCGTCCACCCGCCGCATCAGCGTCGCGGGGCGCAGGGTGCCGCTGATTTCGGAAAGGCGCAGGCGTTTCACCTGTGCGGCGCGGGTCAGCGCGGCGGGCAGGCGCTCGGTCGCGCGGTCCAGCCGTTGACGCGGGCTGTCCAGCAGGCTCTCGGGCTTTGGCAAGGCCCGCGACAAATCCCGCAGGCGCTGTTTGCGCATATCCACCGCCCCCGTGGCCGCACGGGTCAGGCGGGCGCCCTGTTCCTCGACCCAGGCCAGCAATTCACTGCGCACCGGCACCGCCAGTTCAGCGGCCGCAGTGGGCGTCGGCGCACGTCGGTCCGAGGCATAGTCAATCAGCGTGGTGTCGGTTTCATGCCCCACCGCCGAAATCAGCGGAATGTCCGAGGCCGCCGCCGCGCGGGCAACGATTTCCTCGTTAAAGCCCCACAGATCCTCGATCGAGCCACCACCGCGCGCCACAATCAGCAGATCAGGGCGCGGCAAGGCACCCCCCGGTGTCATCACATTGAACCCTTCAATCGCGCGGGTCACTTCGGGGGCGCATTGCTTGCCCTGCACCGCCACCGGCCAGATCAGCACCTTGCGCGGGAAACGGTCACGCAAACGGTGCAGAATATCGCGGATCACGGCACCGGAAGGCGATGTAATCACCCCGATCACCTCGGGCAGATAGGGCAGTTCGCGTTTGCGTTCCGGTGCAAACAGCCCTTCCGCCGCCAATGCGGCTTTGCGTTTTTCCAGCATCGCCATCAGCGCGCCTATACCGGCGGGGGCGATATCCTCGATCACCATCTGGTATTTCGACTGGCCACCGAATGTGGTCAGCTTGCCGGTGGCGACCACCTCCATGCCTTCCTCGGGCTGCACTGCCAGCCGCGCGGCAACGCCTTTCCAGATCACGCCGGACAGCACCGAGCGGTCATCCTTCAGGTCCAGATACACATGCCCCGACCGTGGCCGCGACACCCGCCCGATTTCGCCCTTCACCCGCACATGGCCAAAAGTGCCCTCAATGGTGCGTTTCACCGCGCCGGAAATCTCGGTGACGGTAAATTCGGGGGTGTTTTCGCCCTCGGCCGGGTCATCAATCAGGTCGGACATATCTGCTCGCTTGTCATATGGTCGGCCCCACCTTAGAACGCGGATAAGCAAAGGCCAAGCGGGGGACGATATGAATATCCTTATTCTGGGAAGCGGCGGGCGCGAACATGCGCTGGCATGGGCGGTGAAACAGAACCCCAAATGCGACCGGCTGATTGTGGCGCCGGGCAATGCGGGCATCAACCAGATCGCGGAATGCGCCGACATCGACATCATGGACGGCGGCGCGGTGGTGGAATTTGCCACCGGCAACGCGGTGGATTTCGTGATCATCGGCCCCGAGGCCCCTCTGGCCGTTGGCGTGGCCGACCGTTTGCGCGATGCGGGCATCCTGTGTTTCGGCCCCGGTCAGGCAGCGGCCAAACTGGAAGCCTCCAAAGCCTTCACCAAGGAAATCTGCGCCGCCGTGAACGCCCCCACCGCCGCCTATGGCCATTTCACCGATGCCGATGCGGCCAAGGCATATGTGCGTGAGCAAGGCGCGCCGATTGTGGTCAAGGCCGATGGTCTGGCCGCCGGCAAGGGCGTGATCATGGCGATGGATGTGGACACGGCGCTGGCCGCGATTGACGACATGTTCGGCGGCGATTTTGGCGATGCAGGCGCGGAAGTGGTGATCGAGGAATTCATGGAAGGCGAGGAAGCATCATTCTTTGTGCTTTGCGACGGCGAAAACCTGTTGCCCATCGGCACAGCCCAGGACCACAAACGCGCCTATGAGGGCGACAAAGGGCCAAACACCGGCGGCATGGGCGCCTATTCCCCCGCGCCTGTGATGACGGATGCGGTGATTGCCAAAACCATGGATGAAATCGTCACCCCCACGATGGCCGAAATGGCACGGCGCGGGATGCCGTTTCAGGGGGTGTTGTTCGTTGGCTTGATGATCAAGGGCGGCCAGCCACGGCTGGTGGAATACAACGTGCGCTTTGGCGATCCGGAATGTCAGGTGCTGATGATGCGGCTGGGGGCGCAGGTGTTTGATCTGCTGCAAGCGGCTGCCGAGGGGCGGCTGGATCAGGCACAGGTGAACTGGGCCGATGACCACGCGCTGACGGTGGTGTTGGCGGCGAAGGGCTATCCTGGCGCCTATGAAAAAGGCAGCGTGATTGGCGGGCTGGATGGATTGCCCGAGGACAGCACGCATATGCTGTTCCACGCGGGCAACGCTGAAAAGGACGGGCAGATCGTCGCCGTTGGCGGACGGGTTCTGGCCGCCACAGCACGCGGGGCAACACTGGCCGAGGCACAGGCGCAGGCTTACAAGATGGTGGATATGATTGACTGGCCGCAGGGGTTTTGCCGGCGCGATATTGGCTGGCGGGCGTTGTAGAGGGCACACTTCTGCACAAATAGGCTTCCACGCGCAAAAAATGGCAGCGCCCGACCTGGTGGGCGCCTGTCGTAACAGGTATTACCTGTCGCAACATCTGTCATTTCTTTCACCTTTCAACCCGTTGCCGCGCCGCATAGCGCCCTCCATGGGGAGGTCGGGCGCTGTCATTTTTTGCAAAATGACGGGTGCAGGTGGATTGGGATGCATTTACAGTCAAATTGTGACGATAAAGGCTACATCCGGCACTCCATCGCCCGTTTGAACGAATTTTGCCCCTTGTGGCGGCCAATCACAGCACTGCGGATTTCCTTGCCATCAAACACCGAGGCCACGATCTGGCTCCAGTCGGCATTGGCGGTGATCAACTGCGGCCCTGCCCCGCAATCGCGGATGCCGCCGGAAATATAAGTCTGTCCGATCTGGTGGTTGGTTAGCCCGCCCTGTTCGGCCACAAGGGTCAGCTTGCCGTCCTTGTAACGCCAGATTTTCAGCAGCCGCGCCAGATGCGGGCGGTCGATATAGGCGATCTCGATGTTGCCGTCCCCGTCCAGATCGGCAGCGCCAATCGGGGCCAGCCAGCGGTGGCTGCGACCGATATGCGGGGTGGCGGTGATTTTCTTTAGCGTCGTCCCGTCAACCAGCCCGTAAACCGCCAGTTGCGCCCCCTTGTCGATGTCGGTCTCGATCACGATGATTTCGGCGCTGCCATCTCCGTCCAGATCGGCCAGACGCGGGGCGAAATCCTCGAATACGCGGTTTTTGGGCAGGGTGATTTCCTCGAAAATATAGGGGCCATGCGCGGCAGACCCCTGACGCACATAGGTCAGACTGCCCCATTCAATGTCATCGCCCAGAATTCCGTGGTCATAGCGCCGGTTCGGCTGGCCGAAATAGACATGAACACCGGGCAGTAAAATACCCTCGCGGTCCGTCACCCGCCCGTCAACACACCCGCCGGCTTCGGTCAGGGCCATGCAATGACCTTCGGGGGCGGCCTGAACAGGCATAGCGAAAAGCACCGCAAAGCAAGCGATGAGCGCCCCCCGCCACATGATCAGATCTGCTTTTCAGGCAGTTGCACGATCAACCCGTCCAGATCATCCGTCACCTTGATCTGGCAGGTCAGCCGCGAACGCACTTCGTCGGGCTGATAGGCAAAGTCCAGCATGTCCTCTTCCATCGCGTCCTTGGCGGGCACTTTTTCCACCCAGTCGGGATGCAGATAGACGTGGCAGGTGGAACAGGCGCAGGCGCCGCCGCAATCGGCCTCGATGCCGGGCACGTTGTTGTCGCGTGCGGCCTCCATCACGGTCAGGCCTGTGGCCACCTCTACAACGTGCTCGGTGCCGTTGTGCTCAACAAATGTAATCTTCGCCATTTCGCTTCCCTTGTATCAAAGCTTTCGTGCATTTTCTAACCTTGCCAGATAAACCCTGCCAAGCCGTTTTACCAGAGCCAAGTCAAAACCGCTTTCGCGGCAAGGGCCAAGCGGTTAGGGTCAGGACCAGTTGCCACAACAAGAACAGGAAACAGGCATGATCCGTATCACTGCGCTTATGGCGGCCAGCGCCCTGTTTCTGACGGCCTGCCAGACCGGAACCGGGGCGGGCACCCTTGCCCCGACCGAAACGATAACCCTGCATCGAACCCAGCCCGCAGACCCGGCCCCCGACACCTGCTGGGCCAGCCAGACCGCCCCGCAGGCGGATCAAGATATCTGGTACCAAACCCCTTGCCCCGATGCGTTGGACATGGAGTTCATCGCCACCCTGCAACGGGCGCTCAAGGCGCGGGGCCTGTATGACGGGGAAATTGACGGCACCTTGAGCACAGATACCCGCAAGGCCATCCAAACCTATCAAGCCGCGCACGGGCTGGACAGCGATATACTGGCGCTGGATACCGCGCGGCAACTGGGCCTGATCGCCTATCCGCGCCCCGACAAGGCATAACCAAGGTGCGCCCAACGCTTGCACCGGCGCCCCGCGCAAGTTAAGCACAGTGAACAACTGCCCACAGGACAAGGCAACCGTGACAAAAACCCCCGCAAATGATCCCTATTCCTCGCGCACCCTGATGCGGCGCCTTTGGAATGGCTATCTGAAACACCACAAATGGTGGATGGCGATAGCCATGGTGCTGATGGTGATCGAGGGCAGCACGCTGGCCATCCTGTCCTATAT
>WGBJ01000043.1 GCA_015494385.1 Marinosulfonomonas sp. | reverse complement strand
CGGTGCGGGTCCTCGATCAGGGACAGGGTGGCGGGCAGGATTTGTTCGCCCATCGCATCGCGCAACCACGAAGAGCCGCGCACGATGGCCGAGCCGTTGATCGCGGCCAGAAGGTGCGTCATCAGCGAGGAGGCGACGCGTTCGTCATACAGCACCGGAAAGGCGCCGCTGGGGGGCTGGCGGGAACCGGCGCGTTCCAGCGTGCGTTTGGCGGCCATTGCGCCGATGTGCTCGGGGCTTTCCAGATCAGACGCATAGATACGCCCGTCGCCGTAGTAATCGCGCTCCATATCGGCACCGGTGCCGGTGATCGCGACGCAGGAGGTGTGGATGCTGCTGCGTTTATAACCGCCGGAAAAGCCGTTGCTGGTGGCAAGGTGCATCTGGCGCTGGCCATAACCGGCGCTGGCGGATTCGACCTGACTGATGCCCTCTACAGCAATCGCGGTGGCTTCGGCGCGTTGGGCGAAATCCTGCAAGGTGGTCGGGTCCGGTTCGGGGGCGGGATCGAACATATCAAGTGCGGCGGCGTCCCAATCCTGTGCCAACTGGTCGGGGCTGGCCAGCCCGATGCTGTCATCCTCGGGGGCGACCTGCGCCATGGCCACGGCGCGTTCGGCCATGGTGGTGATGGTTTCGTGGCTGGTATCCGAGGCTGAAACGCAGGCTTGCCTTTGACCGATCAGAACCCGCAGGCCAATGTCGGTGCCCTCGGATCGTTCGGCATGTTCCAGTGTGCCGTTCAGCACATCGATGGAAACCGAAGTGCCATCAACCGCAATCGCATCCGCCGCATCCGCGCCCGCCGCTTTGGCGGCGTCCAGCAGGGCGGCGGTCAGGGTTTCCAGTGTATCGGTCATGGGCAATCCTTGCGGTTTTCGGTTGCACCCGAGGTAAACACCTGTCCCGTCGCACGCAAGGGTGGGGGGCTATTTAATCCGTTTGCCATTGGCCAGGATTTGCCCGTCCGGTTTGACCTCGATGTCCGACACCAGTGTATCGTCGCCATCCCCTGCCACGGTAAACAGGCCCAGCCCCATGCGCATACCAAAGGCCGCGTCATTTTCCAGCAGGCCCATTTTGATCAGATTGTCGATCAGGGCATTCAGGCCGGATATTTGAAAGGAGGCCGTGCCGCTGGGGGCGGGCAGCCCCTGAAAGGTTGTCATATCGGAATTGTCAAAGGTAAAGGCACCGGTTCCGGTAAGCTGCGCACCGGCGGCTGAAATGTCCATACCGTTCAGGGTCAGGCCGGTCAGTTCGGCAACTTTGTTGCCATTGTCGATTGCATCGCGCATGGCGTTGAAATCCAGAAGGTCCTCGAAAAGGCGGACCTTGCCGGTCAGATCGACCAGAAATCGGGCTGGATCGCGGGGTAATACGGCATCGGGATCGAACAGGTTCCAGAGATCATCGGCGATTGTCAGATTGCCCATATCCAGCAAATAGGTGAATTCCTGTTCCCCGTCGGATTCCAGCAATGGAATGTTTATATCGGCCGCTCCGCCCAGGGTGCTTGCTTTGATCGGGAAAGGAAGCTCTGCCGCGACCAGATCAATAGCCGTCATATCGGACCGGCCCACCAACCGCGCGCCGTCCCGGGACAGGTTGAGTGTGACTTCAGACCCTTTAATCGTCGAGGATTGTTCGGAAACCAGTTGGCCATTGGCAACAACCCGCTGCACCGATGTGCGCTGCAGCATTTTCGTGGTTGTCCGGAACGACATACCATCGCGCAGTTGTGCGGGCAGGTTCATCAGGTCTATGCCGGTGGCAGGAACCGAAAAAGCAGAGCTTCTTTGCAGGTCGGATATTTTTGTTGATATGGTGGTTTCCGCATCCCCCTGTTTGGGGTCCCTCCCGGTAAAACTGCCGTTGATAGCGAGCGCCCCCATCCGGCTGTGCTGTGTGACCATCAGCAAATCACCCGTGGTAAATACGGTTTCGCCACTCATATCGCGTGCAGCGAGGATGAAATTGCCATCGAAATCCAGATCCTTGGCATTTGGTCCTGTAATACTCAGCCCGCCCAATTCCATATCCGCGCGCGCAAGCTGGTATGTGATTGTGAATTCGTCAGGGTCACCTTTGATCCGTGCCTGATAGCCCGTTAGCCGATAGTCCACGGTTGTTGTGACAAACACATCATCGGGCAGTGTGACCGCGATCGCCAGAGGCAGGCTTTCGGGGACGATGATGTCCACCGTTCCATCCGTGTTTTCAAGCAGATCAAGACCCGTCGTTGTTACAATGAAAGATCCCAGTTCAAACGGAAGATTTGCCGACAGTTTCAGATTGCTGACGGTCAGCCGGTTTCCGGTTCGTGTCTCTGTCGCATCCACCGTCAGGCCGATGGCGTTGTAATACGTCGTAAGCCCGTTCCACACATCATTGGCTGAAATCTCGGCCGTTGCGGGAACGGTGATCATGGTTGCGATGGCAGTGCTGGTGAGCAGGCGGGAAATACGGATCATTTTGGGCACCTTTATGCGTTAGTCTACAACAGCTTACTTCAGACGCTTGCCGTTCACCAGAAGTTTGCCTTTGCCGTTTTATTGATGGTCAGGATGCCGCCATCTGCCGTGTTGTCATACGTCACCTTGGCACCACACTGCTTTCAATCATGTTCTGTCAGTTGGCCCAGACCTGTCCAGCGCTGACATCCGCCCATGCGGGGCCGGTTGCCATCAGGGTGATGCTCTGTTTCAAAGAAAAGTCGAAACGCTATAGGCGAAAACGCAAACGGGCCGCAAGGTGGTATCCCTTGCGGCCCGTCTAGCTGTGTTTGAGCGGTATTACTTGATGCGCTGGCCGTTTGCCAGGATCGAGCCGTCACCGTTCACTTCGATTTTCGATGTCAGCGTGTCTTCGCCTTCACCGGCAACCGCAAACATGCCTGTCATCATACGGACGCCCATTGCCTGATCTTCGGGCAACAGACCCATGGCAACCAGATTGTCCAGCAAGCCGTTGCCGCCAACCAGTTTCAGGTTGATTTCACCGGTCGGGGCAGGGATGCCATCGAATGTTTCCAGATCGTCGTTGTTGAAAGTGAACGCGCCGTTGCCGGTCAGGTCTGCACCCACCGCTTTCAGTTGCAGGGCATTCAGGGTCAGCTCATGCAATTCACCAGGAATGTCGAAGTCACCCGAAGCCATTTCTTCCGGGTTCATCATGTCGACAAACCAGTTTGCTTTGCCATCAATATCCAGAATGAAGGTGACCGGATCATGAGGCAGCTTGCCCATCGGGTCGGCCATGCTCCAGATCATGTCATTGACGTTCAGATCAACCAGTTTGACCGTCAGGTTCAGGTCCTTGGGGTCATCCGACGGGCCAGCCGGCATCAGCAGGTTGAATGCGGCTTCGGCAATGGTGATGTCCACGGGGAACGGAAAGTCCGAGCTGGTGAAGGACGATTTGGTTCCGGTGGTAGTACCGCCATAGTTGAGCATTTCGCGATCCAGCGCGAATTTCAGGCTGCCCGAGTCCGAGCTGGAAGAACCGGTTACAGAATTGCCGCGGTCGCTGGAGGCGAATTCGTAGCCGCCGCCCCCCCAGGACAGACTGCCCTTGGCGGCAAGGCCTTCGTTCAGGGCTTCGGACATGTTTGTGAAATCGACGTCTGCGGGAATCGTGCTGTTCGAATCCAGTTTCAGATCCGACATTGCCCCTTTGACCGTCATGGCAAAATCGCCGCCATTCGGTTCGGCAAGGGCGAAATCGTAGGTCAGGCTGTCTACGGACATGGTTTGAATGATATTCCGCAGGCCGATCATTTTGCTGACGGATTGTCCGGCCAGATTGGACAGGATGATATCCAGTTTCGCCGTGTCGATCTTTTCACCCTCAATCACCAGATCGGCAATGCTGATCGCCACTTTGGGGGCCGAATAGACATAGGTCATATCATCGGCCGAACCGCTGACAACCATCGACATGCCGGTAGTGTCATAGTTCAGGGTAACCGCGAAATCGTTGTTCACGCTGATAGCAATCGGTTTTTGTTCGGGCAGAATAACTGCAACCGTTCCATCGCTTTGGTCCTGGAACGTGATCTTGCCAAAATCGACTTTGACCGCGCCGCCATCATCGGGCAGAGGCATGGTGACAACCATGCTGTTTATCATCACGCTGTCGCCGGTGACATCCGGTGCCGCTGTGACTTCGTAGCCGAAACCGACCAGATACTGATACCAGTCGTTCCATACTTCCTGAGAGGAGATCTCGGCAATAGACGCAGTGCTGCCCATCAATGTAATAAATGCGGCAGATCCGCCGATTGTTTTCCAATTTGTCATGTTGAACCCTTCTTGGTTGAAAAAATGTTTGGCGTATAAATGGCCCCGATTTGAGCGAGGCGCAAGTATAAGTCGGCTCTATTCACGGTGCAAAGAGTGTTTTATTCTAACTTTTTTAAAGGAGGGGCGAAAATGAGCGATTTATCAGGAAAAACGGTTCTTATTACAGGGGCTAGCCGGGGAATCGGCGCCTCGGCTGCGCGGGAATTTGCCAAGGCGGGTGCAAATGTGGTGCTTTTGGCCCGCTCTGGCGGGGAGATCGGTACACTTTCGCGCGAAATTGGCGATTCAGCTTTAGCGATTGCTTGTGATGTCAGCAACTATTCCGCGGTCGATGCTGCGGTGCAGCAGGCGGTGGCGAAATTCGGCTCTCTGGACGTGCTGGTCAACAATGCCGGTGTGATCGAGCCGATTTCGTTTTTGGCCACCTCCGATCCTGCCGCATGGGGGCAAGTGATCGATATCAACCTGAAAGGCGTCTATTACGGTATGCGCGCTGCGATGCCGGTGATGCAGGCTGCCGGTGGCGGCACGATCATCACCATCAGTTCGGGCGCCGCCCATACCGCGCTTGAGGGCTGGAGCCATTATTGCGCCTCCAAGGCCGGTGCCGCCATGCTGACCATGTGCGCCGACAAGGAAGGCGCGGGCGTCGGTATCCGCGCGATGGGCCTGTCGCCGGGCACAGTTGCCACTGAAATGCAGCGCGAGATCAAGGCGTCCGGCATCAACCCCGTCAGCACAATGGAGTGGGAAGACCACATCCCGCCCGAATGGGTGGCGCAAACACTGGTCTGGATGTGTTCGGCGGATGCGGACGAATTTGTCGGACAGGAAATCGCCCTGCGGGACGAGGAAATTCGCAAGCGGGTGGGGCTGGTTGCATGATTGATCTGCATAAGGACGGCGCGTTGTGGACGGTCACCATCCGCCGCCCCGACAAGGCCAATTCGCTGACCAAGGCGATGCTGGAACAACTGGCCGATATTGCCGAAGCCGCGGTTGACGCCAAGGTGCTGGTGATCACCGGCGAGGGGCGCGTGTTCAGCGCCGGTGCCGATCTGATTGAGGCCTGCGCCGGGCTGGCCACCGATCCGGTGTGGGAACGGCTGTCCGGTGCTGTTGCCGCCGCCCCCTGTCTGACCATTGCCGCGCTGAACGGAACCTTGGCTGGCGGGGCGTTCGGCATGGCGCTGGCCTGTGATCTGCGGATCGCTGTGCCGACTGCGAAATTCTTTTACCCCGTGATGAAGCTGGGCTTTCTGCCACAACCCTCCGACCCCGCGCGTATGCGGGTGCTGATTGGCCCTGCCCGCACAAAACTGATCCTGATGGGCGGGCAGAAAATCACGGCTGACCAGGCGCTGGAATTCGGGCTGGTGGATATGCTGGTTTCAGGCGATAAGATGGCCGGAATCATTGGCGATCTGGCCGCGGATGTGCTGGACGCCAAACCGGAAATTCTAAGCGGCATCAAGATGATGTGTAACGGGTAAAGGTGCGGACATGGACGGGCAGCCGGAAATTGTTAAGCAGGTGTTGAGCTATGTGAACCAAGGCTGGGAACTGGCGCAGGGCTGGTTGCTAAGCCCCGCCGCGTGGTCGCAATTCGGTCTGTTGGTGGCGGCGTTTCTGGCCGCGCTGGTGGTCAGCCGCAAGCTGTCGCCGACCCTGACCAAAGCCATCACTCCGCCCGATGGCCAGACCTCGTATCTGGCGCAGGCACGCCGGTTTGTGCTGATGTTCCTGCCGCTGTTGCTGCCGCTTCTGGCCTATGTCTTTACCGGTATAGGTGAGCAGATCACACGTTCGATTTTCGGTTCCGGCGCGGTGATTGCATTCGGCAAACGGGTGTTCCTGTTCCTGGCAGCGCGGGCCTTGGTGCGCGATATCATCAAGGATTCCTTCCTGAAAATGCTGGGCAAATACATCCTGATACCGGCGATGGCGCTCTATGCGCTGGGCCTGCTGGATGATCTGACGGCGTATCTGTCGGCCACGGTGATCTCGCTTGGCAATATCTCGTTCTCGATTATGGCGCTGGTGCGCGGGGTGATCGCGGGCAGTATCCTGTTCTGGCTGGGCCGCTGGTCGAATGATCAAAGCGCCGCCCTGATCCAGAAACAAGAGGAAATGCGCCCTGCCACGCGGCAACTGGCGGTCAAGGCGACGGAAATCACCATCTTCGGTGTGGCGTTCCTGTTGTTGATGAACATCATGGGCATCAGCCTGACATCGCTTGCGGTGCTGGGCGGTGCGATTGGTGTTGGCCTCGGGTTTGGGCTGCAAAAGATCGCCTCGAACTTTATATCCGGCGTCATTTTGCTGCTGGAAGGGCAGGCGACTGTTGGCGATTAT
>WGBJ01000042.1 GCA_015494385.1 Marinosulfonomonas sp. | reverse complement strand
GGGCGAGATGTTCAGCGCCGCCAACCATTCCTTCACCATGTATCAGGGCCTGACCCACGGCGCCGCCTCGACCATCCTGGCCCATGGCACCGAAGAGCAGAAGAAGACCTTCGTGCCGAAGATGGTGTCCTGCGAATGGACCGGCACCATGAACCTGACGGAATCCCATTGCGGCACCGATCTGGGCCTGATGCGCACCAAAGCGGTGCCGCAGGATGATGGCAGCTACAAAATTACCGGCGAAAAGATCTTTATCTCGGCTGGTGATCATGACCTGTCGGAAAATACCATCCATCTGGTCTTGGCAAAAATTCCGGGCGGGCCGGACGGGATCAAGGGCGTTTCCCTGTTCATCGTGCCGAAGTATATCGTCAAGGATGATGGCTCGATTGGCCCGTCAAACGGTGTATCAGTTGGCAGCATCGAGGAAAAGATGGGCATCCACGGCAACGCCACCTGCGTGATGGTCTATAATGACTCCACCGGTTATTTGCTGGGGCAGGAACACAAAGGCATGCGCGCCATGTTCACCATGATGAACGAAGCCCGCATCGGCGTTGGCATGCAGGGGCTGGCACAGGCCGAAGTCGCCTACCAGAATGCTGTGATCTACGCCAAAGACCGCCTGCAGGGCCGCGCCGTGACCGGTGTTGAAAACCCCGATGGGCCGGCCGATCCGATCATCGTGCACCCCGACGTGCGCCGCAATCTGATGGATCAGAAAAGCTTTGTCGAAGGGGGTCGTGCCTTCCTGCTGTGGAGTGCCAACCTGATCGACCGTTCGGTTCGTGCCGGCGACAAAGAGGCCGACGGGCTGGTCTCCCTGATGACACCGGTTGTGAAAGGCTTTTTGACCGACAAGGGCTTTGACATGACAGTGCAGGCGCAACAGGTGTTCGGCGGCCACGGCTATATCGAAGAACACGGGATGAGCCAGTTCGTGCGCGACGCCCGTATCACCCAGATTTACGAGGGCGCCAACGGCGTTCAGGCGCTTGACCTTGTTGGCCGCAAACTGGCGCAGGACGGTGGCAAACATGTGATGGCCTTCTTTGATATGGTCAAAACCTTCATCAAGGAAAACTCGGAGGACGAGGCGTTGAAGGCCGACTTCCTCGAGCCGCTGAAACAGGCCAGCAAGGATTTGCAGGCCGCAGGGATGTATTTCATGCAAAACGGCATGACCAACCCGAACAATGCCCTGTCCGGGTCTTACGATTTCATGCACCTGTTCGGTCACACATGTCTGGGGCTGATGTGGGCGCGCATGGCCAAATCGGCCAATGCCGCGCTGGCGGCAGGTGCGTCGGATACTGCCTTCTACGAAACCAAACTGGCAACAGGGCGCTACTATATGGCCCGCCAACTGCCCGCCACCGGCATGCATCTTGCCCGTATCCAGACAGGGGCCGATACGGTGATGGCATTGGACGCCGAAGCGTTCTAGACTGTGAACAACGCTCCAAGGGAGGAGCACTCACGGCTGGTGGTCCCGCATATGGGGTGCGGGGCCACCACACGACACTCAGGGGGAAAAGAATGCCAAAACGCCTGCGCCTGACCCGCCGCTTTCCGGTCGCCATGTCCGAAGACGGCTATCGCCGCCTGCGCAACTTTGCCAAAGAGGCCGGGCTGGACGAGGGCGAAGCACTGTCCTTCCTGTTTGAAAACTTCAACAGCGTGATTGACCACGACAACCTGACCAACCGCCTGCGCCTGTTCAATTCCGAACTGGAGGCGCGTAAACGGTGAGGGTTGCAAGGGGGGAAATGCCGGATCGCCTCCGGCGGGGATATTTGGGCCAAGAAGAAGGGGCAAACAGATTGACCCCGCTTCGACCGGCACATCTGGCGGGGCGTCGCGGGGCCTTCTCCTTGGGCGGTCATCGGCTTCCCAGCCTGTACCGCACCTGCTTATCTGACGCATTAACCTTAATATATTCTTACCTGCCCACTTCTTCTTGGGAAAAATATCCTGGGGGTGCGGGGGTGAAACCCCCGCTTGGGCCGGTAGGGCAAACAACAGGGGCAGCAATATGACAATCCAGCTTTACTGTTTTGGCGAAAGTGGCAATTCCTACAAGGCGGCGCTGGCACTGGAGCTGTCCGGTCTGGACTGGGAACCGGTCTATGTTGACTTTTTCAACGGCGAAACCCGCAGCCCCGAATTCCGCGCCCTGAATGAAATGGGCGAGGCCCCCGTGATGGTCGATGGCGATCTGGTTTTGGCCCAGTCCGGTGTTATTCAGGATTATGTGGTGGAGAAATCGGGCAAACTGGGTGGCACCACACCTGACGTGCGCCGCGAAATTCTGCGCTGGACGTTGTGGGACAATCACAAACTGTCCTCGCCCGCCGGCATGACGCGGTTCCTGATCCATTTCCTGCCCAAAGACAAACAGCCCCAGGGCGTAATCCCCTTCACACAGGCCCGCCTGAAGGCCGCCTACAAAACCCTGGACCAGCATCTGCAAAACCGCGACTGGGTCGCCGCCGATCACCTGACCATCGCCGATCTGTCCTGTTGCAGCTACCTTTATTATCCCGAACCTTTCGGTTTCGACCGCAAGGACTGGCCCCATATCGACGCCTGGCTAAGCCGCATCAGCGACACGCCGGGCTGGAAACACCCTTATGATCTGATGCCCGGCAGCCCCGCTGACCGCGCAAGCAAAGAAGGAAAAACCACATGACCGAAGCCTATATCTATGATGCCGTCCGATCCCCCCGTGGCAAGGGCCGCAAGGACGGCGCGCTGCACGAAGTCACCGCCGTGCGCCTGTCCGCGCAAATCCTGAACGCGATCAAAAACCGCAACAATCTGGATGGTCACGCGGTCGAAGACGTGATCTGGGGCAACGTCACACAGGTCAAGGAACAGGGCGGCTGTCTGGCCCGCACTGCGGTTCTGGCCTCGGAACTGGACCAGTCGATCCCCGGCCTTGCCATCAACCGTTTTTGTGCCTCGGGCATGGAAGCCGTCAATCTTGCCGCCAACCAGATCAAAGGCGGCGCCGGCGAGGCCTATATCGCCGGTGGCGTTGAAATGATGGGCCGCGTGGCAATGGGCAGCGACGGCGCCGCGATTGCCGTTGACCCCAGCGTTGCCATGTCCACCTATTTCGTGCCTCAGGGCATATCCGCCGACCTGATCGCCACCGAATACGGTTTCACCCGCGAACAGGCCGACGCGCTGGCCGTCGAAAGCCAGATCCGCGCCAAGGCCGCATGGGATGACAACCGCTTTGCCAAATCCATCGTGCCGATTGTGGATCAGAACGGCCTGCCCATTCTGGACCATGACGAATACATGCGCCCCGGCACCACCACCGAGGCACTGGGCGCGCTGAAGGCCAGTTTCAAGG
>WGBJ01000041.1 GCA_015494385.1 Marinosulfonomonas sp. | reverse complement strand
TGCAGGAACACCATTGCCGAATAGGAAATCAGCAGGATCTTGAACAGGAAATAGCCGTTGAACCCGTTTGGCGAAAAGCCGATGGTTTCGACGCTCCAGCGCACGGCGCGGGATTTCATCATCAGCCGCTCTAGCGTGTCAGATGCGGAAACCGGCGGGTTGATCAGGTTGCGCCACATGAAATACCAGCCATACATCCAGACCAGCACTGCGGTGGGCATCATGAAAAAGATCGAACCGAACATATCAATCGCGCGTTTGGTGCGGAATTTGACCTTGGAATAAACCAGATCGACCCGCACATGCCCGCCCTGCACAAAGGTGTAGGTGGCACAGAGCGCAACGATCAAAGCGTTTTCAAACTTCAGGCTTTCGGCCCACCAGCTGACGTCTTTGGTCAGCGGCGCCCCGAAGGCCAGTGTAATTTCGGCAGCGGTAAAGATCCGCTGCATAAAGACGATGACAATCTGTTGCAGCACCATCAGCAGACCGGCCCAGGCAAAGAAACGCCCGACGGTATTGGCAAAGCCTTCCAGCCCGCGCACCACGCCCCACATGAAATTGTTCCGCCAGATGCCATAGGCTGTCATCATCAAAAAAGCGGTGAAGATCACAAAGAAGAATTCCTGCGAGCCACCGTAATAGATGAACCGCATCAGCGCCTGCTTGTCTTCGGCCCCGTCAAACCCGTTAAGCCAGCTTAGCCACAGGGAGGGATGCGTTACCGCATAACCGAAATTGTAAAAGGACTCGAGTATATTGCCAAAGAACCACTGAAACGGCCCCGAGGTTTCGAATTTGTCCAGACAGGATATGGTATCTTCGGCGGATGCGCTGAAAAAGCCCGAGCAGGCGATATCATCGGTCATAAGAATTGGTCCCCAGAAATCCAACACAGGCCACCGGATACGGCAACCGACAGGATCACCTGCCCCCTTGCGTTTTCACGCAAAGGGACAGGCAGTTTTGTTAGCAAATAAAGGGGGTTAGCCCATTACACGGTCACGCTGCTTACGGTAGGTGCCTTCACCCACAGTCAGCCAGCCGGACGATGCTTTCATCGAGGCCGAGTAATCGTCAAAGATTTCCTTGAACAGGTCGTCGCCCATGAATTCTTCATAGACCTGACGGGTGCCTTCACCGAAAGCATCCCAAACACTGTCAGGGAATTCCAGAACCTTGACGCCACCGGCTTTCAGACGCTCAAGCGCCGAACCGTTGTTCATCAGGAACTGTGCCAGCGACCAGGAGTTGGTGAAGGCCGAAGCGGCTTCGATCATCTTCTGGTGTGCAGGGCTCAGGCTGTTGAACACATCAAGGTTTGTCGCCAGCGACAGGCCTGCGCCCGGCTCGTGGAAACCGGCTGTGTAGAAGAACTTGGTGATTTCCTGGAAACCGGCTTTTTCATCAGCCCATGGGCCGATCCACTCGGTGCCGTCAATCGCGCCGGATGCCAGCGCCTGATACACTTCGGAACCGGGCAGGTTCTGAACAGATGCACCAAGGTAACCCAGGGCTTTGCCGCCCAGACCGGGCATACGGAATTTCAGGCCGTTGAAATCTTCTGGGCCATTGATTTCCTTGCGGAACCAACCACCGGCCTGTGCACCGGTGTTACCGGCCAGGAAGGATTTCAGACCAAAGATTTCGCCCAGGCTGTCGTGATACTTGCGGCCGTTGCCATGGTAGTACCAGTTGTGCAGTTCCTGCGCGCTCATACCCATCGGGATCGATGTGAAGAATGCGAAACCGGGGTGTTGGCTGACGAAATAGTAATCCGCAGCGTGGTACATGTCGGCCTGACCGGATGTAACAGCGTCAAATACTTCGAACGCGCCAACCAGTTCGCCAGCGGCTTTGATTTCGATTTCAAGGCTGCCATCGGACATTGCGTTGATGGTGTCGGCTGTGTGCTGTGCAGCATCAAACACACCGGCAAGGCCACGGCCCCATGCGGTGACCATAGTCAGTTTGCGTTTGCCCTGGGCGTATGCCGGTGCTGCCAGTGTCGATGCGGCTGCGGCGGTACCACCAAGTGCAGAAGTTCTCAAAAATGAGCGACGATCCATAAAGTTACTCCTCCCATAGAGTTTGTCGGATATTGCCCGTCGCAATGCGGGCTGATCGTTTCAGGTGGCGAAAGCCTAACGGCTGGGGCGGCGGTATGGAATACCAACTATTGCGTAGACGCGGGGTTTCTGCGGTTTTTTAAGGGGCTGATCACTGCAATAGGTTGAATTCTCCCCGAATTGACGCGCCCACCCATGTTCTTCATTCTGTGATTCGGCGCCTCGAAGGGGCAGAATCAGCAAAAGGCGGCATATACGGGCGGATGAAAAACGGGCTCAGACTTAGTTACGGGCAAAAGGTATTTTTGCTGGCCGCCTTGCCGTTGCTGCTGGCGGCGGCGGCGATTGCCGTGCTGGTGACGGCCCAGTCCCGCCAGACCGCGCAACAGGAAATCCGCGTGCTGCAGGATGAATTGATCACCGCCAAACGGGCCGAATTAAAGAACTATCTGTCACTGGCCCGCACCGCCTTTATCAACATCTATGGCCGCGCCCTGCCCGATGACGAGGACGCGAAATTGTTGGCCACGCAAACGCTGTCCGCGATGCTCTATGGTCAGGACGGCTATTTCTTTGTTTACGATTACGAGGGCAACAATCTGGTCAGCCCGCGGCGCACCGAAATGATTGGCAAGAACTGGCTGGGCATGGCGGGGCCGGATGGTCAGAAGGTCGTGGACCAGATGATCGAAATCGCCCGTCAGGGGGGCGGGTATATGACCTATGACTGGCCCAAGCCGTCAACCGGCGAAACCGAACGCATGGTGTCCTATGTGGTGGGGTTACAGGACTGGCGCTGGGTGATCGGCACCGGGGTTTTCATCGACGATGTGCTGGAAACGATCGCCTCGGAAAAGGCCGGAGTAGAAGAGCGTGTGCAAAGCACCTTCCTTTATATCGGTGCAATTACCCTTGGGGCGTTGCTGCTGGTGTTCCTGTCGGGCATGTTCCTGAACCTGCGCGAACGCCGTCTGGCCGACGCCAAGCTAAAGGGGCTGACCCAGCGGGTTCTGGATACCCAGGAAGAAGAACGCAGCCGCGTGGCGCGGGAATTGCATGACAGCATCAGCCAGATCCTTGTCGGGGTGCGCTATGCGCTGGAACTGGCGCGCAAACGGGTGCAGGCGGGCGATGCGCGCGCGGATGAAAATCTGGGCAAGGGCATCGACAGTCTGAACAGCGCCATTCAGGAGGTGCGGCGCATATCCCACGATCTGCGCCCGGGCGTGCTGGATGATCTGGGGCTTGGCCCTGCCCTGCAGGCGCTGACACAGGAATTCAGCCAGCGCACCGGCATCAAAACCGAACTGGAAACCGTGGTGTTTCGCAACCGGCTGGATGCGGAATCCAAAATCGCCCTGTTTCGCATCGCCCAGGAGGCCCTGACCAACATCGAGCGCCACGCCGGCGCCACCGAGGTTTCGATCAAACTGTTCGGCCACAAAAAGGGCGCGACCCTGCAAATCACCGACAACGGGCGCGGTTTCGGCGACAATGCCACAGCCACTACCCAAGGTGGCCTTGGCCTGCGTAATATGCAAGAACGGGTCGAGCAACTGGACGGAACCCTGCACATGACCAGCACCAAAGACGGCACCGTGATCAAGGCCCAGATCCCCCTGACCCACCTTCTGCCGCCCGAAGAAACCCAAGGATAACCAGATGAGCCGTATCACCCGCGTTGTCATTGTCGACGACCACCCAATGGTCACCGAAGGGATCGAGGCAATCCTTGAAACCTATGATGACATCAACGTGGTCGGCACCCTGAACAACGGGCAGGCAATCATTGATCAGGTCGATGATCTGGCCCCCGATGTGATCCTGCTGGATTTGAACATGCCCGATATGAACGGGCTGTCCGCCACCGAAATATTGCTG
>WGBJ01000040.1 GCA_015494385.1 Marinosulfonomonas sp. | reverse complement strand
GTGGATCAGCGCAAACACCATCGAGGCGGCAATGCCGGCAGCCACACCATACCAGATATAGCCGGTCTGGTAGGACACAGCAGCGGTGAAAAACGCCGAGATCAGCATTTTGCCCTCTAGCCCGATATCAAAGATACCGGCGCGTTCGGAAAACAGTCCGGCAAGGCAGGCGAAAATCAGAACCACGGACACGCGGATGGTCATATCAGCGGTCAAAAGGGCCTGTAGGAAGAAGTTTGCAGCGTCCATTGCCTAGGCTCCCTTTTTCATGCGCAGGAACAGTTTTTCGACCGGACCCCGCACCATATAATCCAGCGCACCGGTAAACAGGATGATCATACCCTGAATCACCAGCACCACTTCTTTGCTGATATTGGGCATTTCCCACAGCAATTCGAATCCGCCCTGCGTCAGCATCCCGAACAGGATCGCCGCAAGGATAATGCCGACCGGATGGTTGCGCCCCATCAGGGCCACGGCGATGCCGACAAAACCGGCGCCTTCAACGAATTCCTTGATCAGGCGTTCCTGTTCGCCCATCACCACGTTGATCGACAGCATCCCGGCCAAAGCACCGGAAATGAACATCGAGATCATAATGATCTTGAAGGCGGAAATACCGGCGTATTTCGCACCCTTTTCGGATTGGCCAAAGGCGCGGATCTCGTAACCAAGGCGCGTGCGCCATAGCAGGAACCACACCAGAAACGCGCAAAGCAAGGCCAGCAGGAAGCTGATGTTCAAAGGTGCGGATTTGGAAAAGTTGATGCCAAGCGGTGCAAGAAATTCATGCGCGGTCGGCAGATGTGCCCCGTCGGGGAATTTCACCGTTTCGGCGTTTTGCGTGTTGGGGTTTTTCAGCACCCCGTTCAGCAGGAACCCCATGACAGCGGCGGCGATAAAGTTGAACATGATCGTGGTGATCACGATATGACTGCCGCGTTTGGCTTGCAGATAGGCTGGAATAGCAGCCCAGAATCCGCCAAATAACGCGGCACCCATGATGGCGAAAGGCAAGGCCAGCGTCCAGTGTGGCCAGTCAAACGCAAGGATAACAAGGGTTGCGCCGACGCCTGCAATTGCGGCCTGACCTTCACCACCGATGTTGAACATCCGCGCATGAAACGCCACGGCTACGGCAAGGCCTGTGAACATATAGTTGGTCGCATAATAGAGCGTATAGCCAAGGCCCGAAGTAGACCCCAGCGCGCCTTTGACCATAACGGTAATGGCCTGAATCGGGTTTTCCCCGATTGCCAGAACAACAAGGCCGGACGCTGCGAATGCAAGCATCAGGCTGATCAGCGGGATCAGAACAACGTCGGCCCATCTTGGCATCTTGTCCATCAGTTCGCCCCCCCGTCGGTTTCCATTCCGGCCATCAACATACCCAGTTCTTTTTCGTCTGTTTTGGCGGGGTCACGCTCGCCCATAATGTGCCCGTCAAACATCACAAGGATGCGGTCCGACAGGGACAGGATTTCTTCCAGTTCAACCGAAACCAGCAGAATCGCCTTGCCTTCGTCGCGCAATTCGACAATCCGCTGGTGGATAAACTCGATCGCGCCGATGTCCACACCGCGGGTGGGTTGACCCACCAGCAACAGTTCGGGGTTTCGCTCGATCTCGCGGGCCAGCACGATTTTCTGCTGGTTGCCGCCGGAAAAGTTTTTCGCCTGAAGCGCGGGGATCGGTGGACGCACGTCAAAGCGTTCCATCTTGGCGGCTGTTTCCTTGCGGATTGCCGCATTGTCCATCATCAGGGCGTTTTTGTTATAGGCCGGATCGTTGTGATAGCCGAATATCATATTTTCCCATGCAGAAAATTCCATGATCAGCCCCTCGGACTGCCGGTCCTCGGGCACATGGGCAATGCCGCGTGCACGGCGGGATTGACCGTCGGAATGTTTGCCCGACAAATCAATTTCGGTGCCGTTGATGCGGATGGTGCCGCTGGCGGGCATATAGCCGCCCAGCACTTCCAGCAATTCGGTCTGCCCGTTGCCTGACACACCGGCGATGCCCAGAATTTCACCGGCGCGCACTTCCAGCGAAATATCTTTGACGCGTTTGACGCCCTTTTCATCGGTGACTTCCAGATTCTTGATTTCCAGAACGTCGGCCCCCGGATTTGCCGGTTTCTTGTCGATATGCAGCAGAACCTTGCGTCCGACCATCAGTTCGGCCAGTTGCTCGGGGCTGGTTTCGGCCGTTTTCACAGTGGCGGTCATTTCACCACGGCGCATCACAGATACGGTGTCGGTGATCTCCATGATCTCGCGCAGTTTGTGGGTGATCAGGATGATGGTTTTCCCCTGTTCCTTCAGCCCTTGCAGGATGCGGAACAGGTGGTCGGCCTCGGCCGGTGTCAGAACGCCGGTGGGTTCGTCCAGAATCAGAATGTCGGCCTTGCGATACAGCGCTTTCAGGATCTCGACACGCTGTTGGTGGCCAACAGACAGGTTTTCAACCAGCGCATCGGGATCGACACTCAGTTCGTATTCATCGGCCAGTTGTTGTAGCAGCTTGCGCGCCTTTGCCAGTGACGGGCGCAGTAGCGGGCCATCCTCCATGCCCAGAATGACATTTTCGAGGACGGTAAAATTCTCGACCAGTTTAAAGTGCTGGTGCACCATGCCGATACCGGCAGCAATTGCGGCGGAACTGTCGGGGATCGCTGTTTTCTTGCCGCGGATATAAATCTCGCCTGCGTCGGCTTTGTAAAATCCGTAAAGGATCGACATCAGCGTTGATTTTCCGGCACCGTTTTCGCCAACGATCCCGTGGATCGAGCCGCGCGCAACAGAAAGCGTGATGTCCTTGTTTGCCTGCACCGGCCCAAAGGCCTTGGAGATACCGACAAGTTCGATAGCTGGAGCGGCAGTATCCTGCCGCTCCGTCGATTGTGCATTAGCCATGGGCGCTTATTTCACCGGGCAAGAGTTGTCGGACATATAGTCGTGAACGACGATTTCACCGGCAATGATCTTGGCTTTGGCTTCTTCAACCGCTGCCAGCATTTCAGGTGTCACCAGATCTTTGTTGTATTCGTCCATCGCATAGTCAATGCCGCCTTCGGCCAGACCCAGCACGTTGAAGCCGGGCTTCAGGTCGGGGCCAGCGGCGAATGCGTTGTAAACCGCAACGTCCACACGTTTCAGCATCGATGTCAGAACCTTGCCGGGGTGCAGGTAGTTCTGGTTGGAATCAACGCCGATCGACAGGATGCCTTCGTCAGCGGCTGTTTGCAGCACGCCCAGACCGGTGGAACCGGCAGCGGCATAAACAACGTCTGCGCCCTGTGCGATTTGTGCTTTGGTCAGCTCGCCACCTTTAACCGGGTCATTCCATGCGGCAGGTGTTGTGCCGGTCATGTTCTGGATAACCTTGGCATCCGGGTTTGCGGCTTTGACGCCCTGCACATAGCCACATGCAAATTTGCGGATCAGCGGGATGTCCATACCACCAACAAAGCCGACAGTGCCAGTTTTGGAAGCCATAGCGGCCATCATACCAACCAGATACGAGCCTTCTTGCTCTTTATAGACGATCGATTGCACGTTTGGCTGATCAACAACCATGTCGATGATGGCGAATTTTGTGTCGGGGAAATCCGGGGCAACAGCGTCCAGCGACGAAGCAAAGGCAAAACCGGTCATGACAACAGGGTTATAGCCCGCTTCGGCGAAACGGCGCAGGGCCTGTTCACGCTGGGCTTCGGATGTCAGTTCGATTTCGCGGAATGAACCGCCGGTTTCTTCGGCCCAACGGGTCGCGCCACCAAAAGCGGCTTCGTTGAAGGATTTGTCAAATTTGCCACCAAGGTCAAAGATGATGGCCGGATCGGCCAGCGCGGCACCTGCGGATAGGGCAAGTGTGGCAGCTGCACCAAGGAATTTCTGCATAAGGGTCATATTTTCTCTCCCGATATTTGTTTTGGGTCACCAGCGAAACAAGAAGGCAACCCGAGTAAGCGAGCAGATCGTTTTACTAGATCATCCGCAATTAAGCCCGCAGGTGACGGGGAGCGTCAATAGCTTTTTGCCATTTGCCGCTGCCTTTGGGGTGGTTTTTCCGGTTGACGGGTGGATTGGGGAAAAATCCGACTCAAATCAGGGATTTACGCATCAATATTGCGTCTATTTTTTCACCTTG
>WGBJ01000039.1 GCA_015494385.1 Marinosulfonomonas sp. | reverse complement strand
CGATCCTTGTGATCATTTCGGTTCTGTTGCTGGCCACGGTTGAACTGTTGCGCCGGCGGGGTGAAAAACTACGGGGGATTTCGCCGCAGTAGAACAGCTATTGCGCCGCGCTTTGCGCGTCGCCGCAGGGCGCTGCCCCCTGACGGGGCCAGCGCCGATGCCTCCGGCGGGGATATTTAGAGCGCTTTGCGTTTGATCTGAATCGGCATGACCGCCGAACGCCATTGCCTTGGCAATCGCTGCCTCGGCGGTCCTGCCGATGCCTGTATCAAATGAAACGCAAAGCGCTGTAGGCAAAAGAGAAACCGGGCGCTATTTATGGGCCCAATCGTCAGGGTCATCCGAATTGTTCGGGGACAGGCCGATAATATCGCCCTCCGTATCACAGCCCAGCCCCAGCACCGTGCGGTTGGCATAGTTGAAATAGGCGGTCACCTGATTGATCTCGAGGATTTCGCCATCTTCAAACCCGACACTGCGCAGTGCTTTGATGGCTTCTTCGGGTATCTTTGAGGGTGTCAGGGTCAGCATTGCGGCATAGCCCATCGCCATCTTTTCTGCGTCCGTCAGCGGGGCCACATCGACATCGCCATCCTCGATCGCCTCGCGCAATGTATCGGCGCGGGCGTCATCCTCCAGCAGGCGTTTCATACCGGCGAAATGGTGTTCCACGCAGTAATCACATTCGTTCAGCGCCGATACCCAGACACCGATCAGTTCCAGAAACCATTTGGGCAATGTGTTGCCCGTGTGGTGCAGAACATTTTTATAGATCGCCATGTGCCCTTCCATCGTGTGCGGGCGCAGGGAATGGGACATCATGATGTTGTCCACATTGTCATCAGGCCCCTTCACACGGTCATACAAGGTCTTCAGCTTGCCGGTGGCCTCATTGTAGGGAACGGTTTTGATCCAGCTCATAATTCATCATCCTTTGGTCCTGTTGCGCGGGCAGGCTAGCCTATGGGCGCGGATTACCCAAGTAATCCCAGCCATAGCCATGCGGTCAATATTGTCGCAGCCGTGGACAGCAACACCGCCGAGGCCGCCACCCGCCGCGCCACGCCATACATATTGGCAAAGATATAGGCGTTGATACCCGGCGCCATTGCCGATGTGATAACAGCCGAGCGAAAGGCGTCTTGCGGCAGGGCCAGCGCGGTGCCCAGCGACCATGTGATCAGCGGATGCAGCCCCAGCGACACGGCGCTGATATACAGGATCACCCGCATGTCGCCTTCGGGTTTGTAACGCGACAGCACCCCGCCCATGCCAAACAGTGCGGCGGGCAGGGCGGTGCGTTTCAACAGGTCCAGCGCGTCGGTGGTGAATTCGGGCATCGGCAGGCCGGTCAGGTTAACGATAAACCCCGCCGTAATCGCAAGCACCAGCACATTGCGAAACATCGCCCGCAGCACCGATTTACCGGTTTGCAACACGCTGCTGCCCCGGTTGCGCACCACCTCCATCACGGTGATGCCCAAGCCGTAGCAAAACGGCGCATGCACCGAGATGATGGCGAAATTGGCCGCCAGCGCATCCGGTCCATAGGCGCGTTCGGTGATGGCCAGCCCCAGCAGCAGAGAATTGGAAAACAGCCCGATAAAGCCGATGGCAACGCTGTCCTCCCACGGGCGGTGAAACAGAAACCGCGCGCCGAACAGGCCGGCAAGAAATCCGGCAAAGGCCCCTGCATAGAAACTGACCATCAGCCGCAGATCAAAGCTGGCCCCCAGATCAAGCGTGGAAATGGCGCGAAACAGCAGGGCGGGGATGGCAAAATTCTGGGCGAACTTCATCAACCCGTCAATCGCTGCGTCACTCATCCAGCCGCGCCAGACGGCGACATAGCCTAGGCCGACAACCAGAAAAACCGGCAGGATGACATCAAGAAGCGCTTGCATAAATATACCTTGCCGGTTTGTCAGTCCGTGGGGGGGAGAACCAGAAACATCTCGATTTCCGACATGGTCATGTCATTCTCGCATGAAATGCGTGCAATCCATGTTTCCCTTTGATTGTCGTCGCCTGCCTCGAAAAGGCTGGTATATCCGTCGCTGGTGCAGTCGGTTTCGGGGTTGAATTCCACATCCGCAAGCATATCGCCTCCTTCGGTGAAATAGGGGGGCAGGGTCTTGCGCGTATTGTTCAGGCTGGTTTTGAACAGGTCGGCTATGCCAGCATTTTTTAGCCCATGCGTTGTGCCGCCATTGTCAACGGTAACACTCAGGCCCGACGCATCCCAAATCTGGTCTATGCCCAGAT
>WGBJ01000038.1 GCA_015494385.1 Marinosulfonomonas sp. | reverse complement strand
CCCTCAATACCCATCTGTTGTGAAACTGCTAATGCGCGGAATCAACCACAATCGCAAAAACCTGTCAGGTTGCCCTGCCGGATCAGCCGCGCTATGCCAAAATAGAACGCCAAAGGACGAATAAAATGACAAAGACCGCGCAAATCGCATGGGATGACACCATCCTGCCGTTCCAACTGGACCGCGCCAACATCCGTGGCCGCGTTGCCCGTCTGGATGGTGTGCTGGAACAGGTACTGTCACAACACAACTACCCGCCGCAAATCGAAGCCCTGATTGCCGAGGTCGCCCTGCTGACCGCGCTGATCGGCCCGACGATAAAGCTGCGCTGGAAATTGTCGATTCAGGTGCGCGGGGATGGGCCCGCCCGCATCCTTGCCGCCGATTATTACGCACCCGAAAAAGAAGGCGCACCCGCCCGCATCCGCGCCTATGCCAGTTTTGACGCGGACCGGCTTGATCCGGATCAGCCGGCGTTCTCGCAAATTGGCAAAGGGTATCTTGCGATCCTGATTGATCAGGGTGAAGGCACCGAACCCTATCAGGGCGTCACGCCACTGGATAAACAGTCGCTTTCCGACTGCGCCGAAACCTATTTCGAGCAATCCGAACAGATCCCGACCCGCTTTGAACTGGCCTTTGGCCGCTCGCAAATCCCTGGCGAAGATGAACATTGGCTGGCCGGTGGCATTATGCTGCAACATATGCCCAATGCCTCGCCTTTGATGGTGGGTGCCGATTATACGCCAACATCCGACGAGGACGACGCCGAAAACTGGACCCGCACCAACATCCTGCTGGACACGGTCGAGGAACTGGAGCTGATCGGCCCCTCTGTCGCCCCCACCGACCTGCTGCTGCGCCTGTTTCACGAGGAACAGCCGCGCATTTTCGATCCGCAAAAGGTGGAATTCGGCTGCACCTGTTCCCCCGCCAAAGTCCGGCAAAGCCTGTCGATCTATTCGGCCAAGGACATTGCGCATATGACGACCGAGGATGGCGTGGTAACCGCCGATTGCCAGTTCTGCGGCAAGCATTACGAAATGAACCCGAAAACGCTGGGGTTCGAGGCGACCGAGCCTGCCGATGATGCCGAATGAAACCCGCACAAAAATAACTGCCGCGCTGGGCAGGTTGCATCAGGGGTCAAGTGATTTTGACCTGAACCCTGACGCGCAGCTTGACCCGATCCGCACCCTGCGCCCCGCTGCCGTTTTGGTGGCATTGCAACAGGTGGGCGGGGAAATGCACGTTGTGCTGACCAAACGCGCCTCGCATCTGAAACACCATGCAGGGCAGATTTCCTTTCCCGGCGGCAAACAGGAAGAGGCGGACAGCAACCTTGAACATACCGCCCTGCGCGAGGCCGAAGAGGAAATCGGCCTGCCGCCACGCAACGTCGAAATTCTGGGCAGTATGCCGACCCACGAAACGGTGACCAATTTTACCGTTACCCCCGTTTTGGGCCTGATTAGAGCCACATTTAACCCAACCCCCGACCATAACGAAGTGTCCGAGGTGTTTACGGTTCCCCTGTCCCACGTTACCAACCCGTCGCGGTTTTCTGTTCAGGGCCGCCGGTGGCGCGGACATCGCCGCGCGTATTACACTGTGCCCTACGGCCCCTATTACATCTGGGGTGCCACCGCGCGGATACTGCGGGCATTGGCCGAAGGGATGAACCCATGACACAGATCACAGCCGGTTGGATTACCGATCCGCACACGCAACAGGTTTGCGAAATGCTGACGGGGGCGGGGTATGAATGTTATTTCGTCGGCGGTTGCGTGCGTAATGCGCTGCTGGGCGTGCCGGTGAATGACATTGATATTTCCACCAACGCGCGGCCGGAGCGTGTGATTGAACTGGCCACAGCTGCGGGCCTGAAATCTGTGCCAACGGGGATTGATCATGGCACGGTGACGGTGGTTGCCGGTGGCGCGCCATATGAAATCACCACCTACCGTCGCGATGTCGAAACCGATGGCCGCCGCGCTGTGGTGGATTTTGCCGACAGCATCACCGACGATGCCCTGCGTCGCGATTTTACCATGAACGCGCTGTATGCGGATAGGCACGGTGTGGTGGTGGACCCGCTGAACGGCTTGCCTGATCTGCTGGCGCGTCGGGTGCGGTTTATCGAGGATGCGGATCGGCGGATCAAAGAAGACTTTTTGCGCATCTTGCGGTTTTTCCGGTTTCACGCGTGGTATGGCGATGTAAATGCAGGGCTGGATGCCGAAGGGCTGGCCGCATGTGCAGCGAATTTGGCAGGGTTAGAGACACTTTCAAAGGAACGCATCGGGTCCGAGGTCAAGAAATTGCTGGCTGCGGCTGATCCAGCACCAAGCACGGCGTCGATGGCCGCAAGCGGGGTTTTGAACGCTATTTTGCCGGGGGCGGATGCGAAATATCTGCCGGTTCTGGTGCATCTGGAACAGCAAACCGGCACGCCGCCTGATCCAATCCGCCGGTTGGCCGCGTTGGGCGGGGAAAACGTAAAAACCCTGTTGCGTCTTTCCAATGCCGAGGCAAAACAACTGGCGCAATTGCGCGAGGGGGTTGGCAGTTCGCAAAACCCTGCCGCGCTGGGCTATTATCTGGGGGCCGATATGGCGCGGGATGTTATCCTGTTGCGCGCGGTTCTGATGGAAACCCCGCTGGATGAAACCGCGTTTGAACAGGCCGAAACAGGTGCCGCCGCGCAATTCCCGATCAAGGCGGCTGATCTGATGCCGGCCTATCAGGGGGCCGCGCTGGGCGAGAAACTGAAGGATCTGGAACGTAAATGGGTTGCCTCGGGCTTTGCTATAGGCAAAGAGCAGTTGCTGGGCAAATCAAAGGACCAAAGCACATGAGTGTTACCATCACACGTCTGGGCCATCACGGCGACGGCATTGCCGAAGGGCCGGTTTTTGCCCCCCGCACCCTGCCCGGCGAAGAAATTGACGGCGATATTGTCGAGGGCCGGATTGCGACACCGAAAATCATCACGCCTTCGCCCAACCGCGTTGCGGCACCTTGTCGGCATTACAAAGCCTGCGGGGGCTGCGCGTTGCAACATGCCTCGGATGATTTTGTGGCCGGATGGAAGCAGGATGTGGTGCGCACCGCGCTGGCGGCACAGGATATCGCCGCTGAAATGCTGCCGGTTCACACTTCCCCGCCCCGTGCGCGGCGACGGGCGGTGTTTACCGGACGGCGCACGAAAAAGGATGCACTGGTCGGTTTTCACGCGCGGGCGTCCGATGTGATTACCGAAATTCCGGATTGCCAGTTGCTGCATCCTGACCTGCTGGCCGCGGTTCCGGCCCTGCGGGCGCTGACGGTCTTCGGCGCCTCGCGCAAGGGCGAGCTGCGCTTTACCGTTACGCGATCCGATGCCGGTGTGGATGTGTCTGTCGAGGGGGCAAAACCGCTGGAAGGGCAGATGCTGATGACATTGGGCGCGATGGCCGGTGAACACGGGCTGGCGCGGCTGACGTGGAACGGTGAAATGATCGCCGAGATCAGGCCGCCCTATCAAACCTTTGGCAAGGCGCGGGTGAATCCGCCTGCCGGTGCGTTCCTGCAAGCCACGCAAGAGGGTGAAAATTCCCTGCTTTCGGCTGTGTTAGAGACTGTTTCGGGTGCAAAACACATTGCCGATCTGTTTTCGGGTTGCGGCACCTTTGCCCTGCCGATCGCCGAAAACGCCGAGGTCCACGCGGTCGAGAGCGAAGCCGACATGCTGAGGTCGCTGGATCAGGGTTGGCGCATGGCAACCGGTCTGAAACGTGTTACAACCGAGGCCCGCGACCTGTTTCGCCGTCCGTTGCTGCCGGACGAATTGAAACGCTATGACGCTGTGGTGATTGACCCGCCCCGCGCCGGTGCCGAATACCAGATGATGGAAATTGCCACCGCACAGGTGCCGGTGGTTTCTGCGGTTTCCTGCAATCCGGTTACCTTTGCCCGCGATGCGAAAATTCTGACGCAGGCGGGTTATGAAATGGGGCCAGTGACGGTGGTTGATCAATTCCGCTGGTCCACCCATGTCGAAATCGCCGCTGCTTTCACCTTAAAGTGACGGGAATCAGGTAAAAATTTGGGTTTGCCGCACGGCTGACTTGCTATATTGCTATCGAAAAATTTGAACAAAGCAGGCAAAAATGCGTATTTTCAAAATTCTTATTCTAATGATAGCCGTGGCGACTCTGGGCGCCTGCACATCAAAATTCAAAACCTATAACGGGCCGGAAGTTACCCGTGTTCTGATCTTTAAAGAGCAGCGCAGCCTTTTCCTGATGCACGAAGACAAAGTTCTGAAGAAATACAAGATCGAGCTGGGTTTTGCCCCCGAAGGGCACAAGGTTTTTGAAGGCGACGGGCGCACCCCGGAAGGTGAATATACCATCGACCGGCGCAATCCGAATAGTGCGTTCTATTTGTCGATTGGTATTTCCTATCCCAATGAAAATGACCGTGCCAAGGCGCGGGAACTGGGGAAATCACCGGGCGGGGATATATTTATCCACGGTGGTCGCCGCCCGGGGGATCCGACACGCCCCGACTGGACCGCCGGGTGCATTTCGGTTTCAAACAAACAGATGCGCGATATCTATGCGATGGTCAAAGACGGCACGCCAATTTCGATATATCCGTAAAGGGCTGGTGGGATTACCCACCAGTAACCATTGTCCACCAGATCTTGCCGTTTTTGTCCTGGTGCCAGGCAAAGCCCATGTCCTTGGCGTTCGGATCCAGAATAACGGCGCGTGTATCGGGTTTGGCCATCCATGCGCTTAGGGTTTCCAGTTCGGTTTCGTAGGTTTCCGAAATGTTTTCACCCAGCATCATGCCCGGATACCCGCTGCGTTTTACCCGATCCAGTGGCGAGGAGCCATCGGAACCAAAGTGCCACGGACGGTTTTGCACCGACATATCCCGCGAATGAGTGGCAGCGGCAGCGGTAAGCTGTGCATTCAGTTTCAGAGGCTGGACACCAGCGGCTTCGCGCAGGCTGTTAACCGAATCCAGCACCCGAAGCTGGATCTTGGATGTGCTGCCTGCCTTAATTCTGTAGACATGCGGCAATGGCCTACCGTCAGGACCAAGTTTCGGACCGGGTGTTTCACAGGCGGAAAGGGCAAAAAGGGCCGCAAAGGCAAGAATGATCAAACGAGACATATAATAAGCCATTATGTTGTTGGTTGCTTTGACTGTCTGTATAGGGAACAGAGTTGCAGATCAAACGCACATTATAGTGATCTGGCAAGTTAACGCTTGTTTGATTTGCGACTGCGACTTTCGCGCCATATATAGGCGGTGAAAAACGGAGAAATCCGAATAGGAGTTTCGAACTATGAGTAATAAACCAGACAACACGTTCAACCGGCGCCATTTTCTGGGAACGTCGGCTGCCGCATTGGGCACGCTGGCCGCGCCCGCGTTGGCGCAACCCGGCTCGACCGAACTGGAATCGGATATTTCTGGATCGGTTACCCGGAATATTCCCAGTTTCCGGTCGCTGCAGTGGCGCCCCTATTTCTCTAACCTGAAAAAAGGGGCTATTCTGGTTGATACCACATCCCGTGCCCTGCACTTCTGGTCCGAGGATGAGTCAATCTATAAACTGTATCCAACCAGCGTACCGATGACCGAAGATCTGACCCGCCGTGGCAGAACAAGCATTGTAAAGAAAGTTGTCGGACCCAGCTGGCGTCCAACGGCCTCTATGCTGAAAAGAAACCCGGAATGGCCGCATTACATTCCGCCCGGACCCGATAATCCTCTGGGCACACATGCGATGTATCTGGGGTGGCGGTATTACCGGATTCACGGCACGCACGACACGCGCAAAATCGGGCGTCGGTCATCGAATGGCTGTATCGGCCTTTACAACCGGCACATCGCCGAACTGTTCGATCTGTGTCAGGTCGGCACCCAAGTGTTGCTTATTTGACTCTGGTTTCAGGTTTGAATTCAAGACGATAACCCACCGCCTTGCATTTTTTCAAATACAGGCGTTTAGCACAGGCACGAGTTATAGTCTTGAGTTTACCCCGACGTATATTCTGTGTGCCGGGGTGCAGAGATGAGTAGGGAAATACACTATGAAAAAGATAATACTTGCTGCCACACTGGCAATTGCCGCAACTACAGCCACTGCTGGCAACCTTCAGCCCCCAGTGATGGAAGAAATCGTTGTTGTTGAAGAAACAACAGCATCTTCGGGCGGCATCGTTGTTCCGCTGATGATCCTGCTGATGGCTGCTGCTGTTGCAAGCAACTAAGTAGATCGATCAGATCGTTAGAAAGGCGGTGATATTTTCACCGCCTTTTTTCATGCGCTATTCCAGCCAGCCGTTCAGGTTATCCTGCACCAGTTTTGCCAGCACTGCGATATGGGCATCGTCATCATTCAGGCAGGGAATGTAGGTGAACACTTCGCCGCCCGCCTCTTTGAAGCTATCACCGATTTCCTCGTTGATCTCTTCCAGCGTTTCGATGCAATCCGCAGCAAAGGCCGGTGCGATCACGGCGATGTTTTTCTTGCCGGCTTTGGCCAGCCGCGCCACTTCTTCTACCGTATAGGGCTGCAACCATTCCTCGGGTCCGAATTGTGACTGGAATGTCGTGACCATTTCGGCGCCGTCCCAGCCCAGCCGTTCCAGCAATAGTTTCGAGGTCAGCTCGCAATCCTTCAGATATGGGTCGCCCTCCTCGATATATCGTTTGGGCATACCGTGGTAGGATACCACCAGCAGATCAGGCCGTTTGTCCATTTTTGCATAGGCCGTTTCCACCGATTGCGCCAGGGCGTCGATATACATCGGATCACTGCAATAGGCCGGACCCAGCCGTGCCTGTGGCTGTGGTTTGGCCGCGCACATAGCCTGAAAAAAGGCGTCATTCGCGGTGGCGGTGGTGGCGCCGGCGTGCTGCGGGTAAAGCGGGAAAAACAGGATGCGGCCACAGCCAGCGTCCTGCAATGCCTGCACCCTGGATTTGGTTGACGGATTGCCGTAACGCATACAGAAATCCACCACCACTTCATCGCCATACCGCTGTGTTAGAGCCGCTTTCAGCTTGGCAACCTGCGCTTTGGTGATGGTCATCAACGGGCTTTCCCCGGCCTCGTGATTCCAGATGGATTGATATGCCTTGCCCGATGAAAACGGCCGTTTGGACAGGATGATCAGTTGCAACAGCGGTTGCCATTTCCACGCCGGATAATCGATCACCCGCTTGTCCGACAGGAATTCGCTTAGATACCGGCGCATCGACCAGTAGTCATACCCGTCCGGTGTGCCAAGGTTGGCAATCAGAACGCCCACTTTATTCGTCTTGGTCATCGCTGTTTCCTGTTCGTTGGTCCTACCGGCATAGCGGTTATACCGTGCATATCAAATGCGCCCCTTTGGCGCGGAGTCCGGCAGGGGCATTTCATCCGTATTCAACGCATCCGCCAGCCGTGCAGTGGCCGATCCGGGGCGCAGCGGTTTTGGCTGGCTTTCATCGGGTGCCCAGCCCGTCAGATAGATCATTTCAAACGTCGCTTTGACGCGCCCCGCGTCCAGTGCGAAATTGTCTGCGTATATCTCGGCAGCCTTGGCAAACAGATCACGCGGCGCGAAGACCTTGCGGCGCTGGGCCAGCGCGTTGCCCTCTCCCATTTCCCGCAAGTCCCGCAACAGGGCAAACATATCGCCATAGCTGACCCTGCGCAGATCGGTATCGGCCACCGGCAGGGCAAAACCGGCCCGCTGCAACAACGCCCCCAATTCGCGGATTTCGCCCATCGGTAACACGCGCGGCGACAGACCGCCGGTCAGCGCCACTTCGGCCTCGGCCAGGGCCACGCGCAGTTCGGTCAGGGTTTCTCCGCCAAAACATGCGCCCAGAAACAACCCGTCCGGTTTTAACGCCCGCTGGCATTGAATCAGCTGCCCCACCGGATCATTCGCCCAATGCAGCGCCATCGCGTGAATCACCAGATCATGTGCGGCAGGCTCCAGCGCAAGAACCTCGTCATCCGGCAGAATCAGGGCATTTTCGGAAAATTCTTCCCAAATTTTCGGAAAAGGCGTGACAATTGCGATCGACGTAAACGTCCTGTTAACCTGTTCCAGTCTTTCCTTGATCTCGAATAATGCCTCTTGTTGCAGGAACATCGCGGAATCCGTGGCACGTGCCCGAAAC
>WGBJ01000037.1 GCA_015494385.1 Marinosulfonomonas sp. | reverse complement strand
GCCAAAGGGGCTGCCGACAAAGCGCGCCTTGCAGCTGAAGAAGCTTCTGCCGACGAATAATAGTCAGCAAAGACTTGAATAAACAAAAGCCCCGCCAATCTGGCGGGGCTTTTTGGTTAGTTTAACGCAGCGAAACGTGCTTTGCGTTTGTCCGAAATTGAACTTTCAATCTCGCCGATCAAGGTATTCAACTGTTCCTGACCGACAGGAGTGGCCCCTAGAAATTCCAGCAGGTCCGTACGGTCCCCGTCTGGAAGAGACATCAATTTAGCGAAAAGATCTGGATCAATAGTATTCACGATAACCTTCTTCTTTTAATGCGACTCACTATGTATCAATTTAAGGTTGACGCCAATTGATACAACTTGTCTAAAAGGACATGTTTGAAAAGACCGTGTTTGATCAAGAATTGCGAAAGTTGGGGGAATTGGCCCCAAAAGGCTACTTTGTTGGCCTGCATATTCGATTCACATCGGCATTGATGTCTTTTCAAACCTATGATCCGGCCTGGACGGATCATTATACCGAAAACGGATATGTATTGCGCGATCCGATGACGGCCTGGGGTTTCTGCACCACAGGCTGGACCCGGTGGAGCAATCGAATCATCCCCGATCCTTTTGGCATCTTCAAAGAGGCAGCAAGGTTCGGGTTAACCTACGGGGCAACGATCTCTTGTGGGCCTATCCGTTCTAGGACAATTGTCAGTGTGGCGCGGGCAGATCGGGAATTTGAAGATGCCGAGATTGAAGAGGTGCAAGCGATTGCTCTTCGGCTTCATAACATGACCGAACCACCACACCGGCTTACAAAAGCACAGACTGAGGCGCTTAAATTAATTGCGGATGGTCACAGGCATGCAGCTGCGGCTGCATATTTAGGAATTTCGGAAAGTGCGCTCAAGGCTCGTCTGACGTCTGCCCGTCAAAAGCTTATGGCCCGCACCACTGCCGAAGCCATTCAGCGTGCCAAGGACTATGGCCTGATCTGAATGATATACCTTCCGCAAGGTCCCAACCACTAACCTGCAGGAGGCTGCCATGCAGACCACTACACTTTCGTTTGAAAACATCCACCAAAACGGCGAATTGTTCGCCAATATGTTCCGTGCCCGCCGTGAGCTATTCATCGTGCAAAACAAATGGGACCTACCCGAAGCTATGGGAATGGAATACGACCAGTATGACACGCCCGCAAGCCGCTGGGTGGTCGTTCATGACAAACTGGGCAAGGTTCTGGCGGGCAACCGTCTGACACCGACCACGGCGCATTGTGGCATCTATAGCTATATGATTCGCGATGCCCAGCGCGGGTTGCTGGATACGATTCCGTCCAACCTGTTGTATGAGGAAGCACCCGTTTCCGAAACTGTCTGGGAAAGCTCGCGCTTGTTTGTGTCGCATGATGTGCCGGCCCGTCTGCGCCGTCGAGTGCATGCGCAATTGGTATTCGAGCTGGCCAAAGCGGCACGGAACCTTGGCGCGACCCAGTGTTTGACCCTTCTGAATGCAAACTGGCCACGTTGGGCCAAGCGGGTTGGTGTGGATATGACCGCAATGGGTCCGGTAATGGAAATCGACGGCATCAACAATCAGGTGGTCTCGATGAACTTTGCCTCGAACCTGCACTAGGAAACGGCCTTCCGCCTGCTCGGAAGGCCCATTTCGCTTTTCTCTTTGGGCGCGGAGGAATAGGTTTGCCATATGGTAGATTTATTCGACACCGCGCCCGAAGCCCCCGAAATGGATGTCCAACGTCCATTGGCTGACCGGTTGCGCCCGCGCACCCTGTCCGAAGTGATCGGGCAGGAACAGGTGATCGGACCGGATGCGCCATTGGGGATGATGCTGGCCGCGGGCAGCCTGTCGTCGCTTATCCTGTGGGGGCCGCCCGGTGTGGGCAAAACCACCATCGCGCGCCTTCTGGCCGATGAAACCGATCTGGCCTTTGTGCAGATCAGCGCCATTTTCACCGGCATTGCCGATCTGAAAAAAGTATTCGAATCCGCGAAAATCCGGCGGCAGAACGGCAAGGGCACCTTGCTGTTCGTTGACGAAATCCACCGTTTCAACAAGGCCCAGCAGGACGGCTTCCTGCCGCATATGGAGGATGGCACCATCGTTCTGGTCGGGGCCACCACGGAAAATCCCTCGTTTGAACTGAACTCGGCGCTGCTGTCGCGCTCGCAGGTGCTGGTGCTGAACCGGCTGGCATTGGCCGATCTGGAACGGCTGGCGCAGCGGGCGGAAAAGGAACTGGACCGCGCCCTGCCACTGACCGGCGAGGCCCGCGAGGCGCTATTGGAGATGGCCGACGGGGACGGGCGGGCCTTGCTGAACCTGATCGAACAGGTGATGGCGTGGAAGGGTGACAAGAAACTGGATGTCGAGGCCCTGTCCACCCGTCTGATGCGCCGCGCCGCGATCTATGACAAAAGCGGGGACGAGCATTACAACCTGATTTCCGCTCTGCACAAATCCGTGCGTGGTTCCGACCCTGATGCAGCCCTTTACTGGATGGCGCGGATGCTGACCGGGGGCGAAGACCCGCGTTATCTGGCACGCCGGATCACCCGCATGGCAGTCGAGGACATCGGGCTGGCCGATCCGCAGGCCCATGCCGTTTGCCTGCACGCATGGGAAACCTATGAGCGGCTGGGCAGCCCCGAAGGCGAGCTGGCCTTGGCCCAAGCCGTGACCTATCTGGCGTTGGCCCCGAAATCGAACGCGGCCTATGTGGCGTATAAGGCGGCGATGGCGGCGGCAAAGAAAACCGGATCCGAGCCGCCGCCCAAACATATCCTGAATGCGCCAACGTCGATGATGAAGGATCA
>WGBJ01000036.1 GCA_015494385.1 Marinosulfonomonas sp. | reverse complement strand
GCCGAATTAAGGGAGGGTGAAACCCGACCCTGCCTGAAATGACTGGGTTGATCGGTTTTACATGCCAACTAGCCGGGAGGCAATAAAATGAGCGATGCAAGTCTGAATACCACCTCATATCAAAACGAGGCCGGGTTTGGCGATTTCTTTGCCCTGTTAAAACCGCGCGTGATGTCGCTGGTTGTGTTCACCGCCTTTGTGGGGTTGCTGGTGGCCCCTGTGCCGGTGCACCCCGTCATCGGTTTTGCCGCGATCCTGTTTATTGCCATTGGTGGCGGGGCGTCGGGTGCCCTGAACATGTGGTGGGAGGCCGACGTGGACGCGCTGATGAAGCGCACCCGCAAGCGACCCATTCCGGCGGGCAAGATAACCGCGGGCGAGGCCAAAGCATTTGGCCTGACACTGTCGGTGATGGCGGTTGTGATGCTGGGGCTGGCGGCGAACCTTGTGGCGGCCGGATTGCTGGCCTTTACCATCTTCTTTTACGTCGTGGTCTACACGATGGGCCTGAAACGGCGCACGCCACAGAACATTGTGATTGGTGGTGCGGCAGGGGCCTTCCCGCCGATGATCGGCTGGGCGGTGGCGACCGGCGGCATATCGATCGAAAGCGTGTTGATGTTTTCCATCATCTTCATGTGGACCCCGCCGCATTTCTGGTCACTGGCGCTGTTCATGAACGATGATTACACCAAGGCCGGCATCCCGATGCTGCCTGTTACGCACGGGCGGCGGGTCACGCGGGCGCATATTCTGGTCTATACGCTGTTGCTGGCCCCTGTGGCCGTGGGCGCAGGGTTCACCAGCATTGGCGGGCCGGTTTACCTGACCGCATCGGTGTTGCTGAATGTGTGGTTCATCGCGGGGGCGGTGAAAATCTGGCGCCGCAGCGAACAGGCGGCGGTGGCCGATAAATACGCCGCCGAGCGCAGGTTTTTCCGCATTTCGCTGCTCTATCTGTTCCTGCATTTCGGCGCGCTGCTGACCGAGGGTATGTTGCGCAGCTTTGGCATGGGGGGCTGGTAGTATGGCGATTGCAAAAGAACATGAAATCCACCGCCGCCGCTTTGGCCGCAATGCGGGCGTCGGGCTGGCATTGCTGGCATTTGTGGTGCTGGTTTACGGCGTGACCGTGGCCAAGATGCAAGGCGGTGACAAGATGGAAGCGGCGGATCATTCCCCGCGCATCAGCATGACCCCTGCGGAGCCAAGCCAATGAGCCGGATGGACGCCAAAAGCAAAACCGTGCTGCAAACCGTCGGGGTTGTGGTGTTCATGGGGGCGATGGCCTGGGCGTCAGTGCCGTTTTACAACTGGTTTTGCCGTGTCACCGGATTTGGCGGCACCACTGGCGTGGCCGAGTCCGGTTCGGACATCGTGCTGGACCGGATGATGACAGTGCGTTTTGACGCCTCGAAAGATCGCGACATGCCGTGGGAGTTCAAGCCTATGGTGCGCGAGATGGAGTTGAAGATCGGCCAGACGGGGCTTGCATTCTACGAGGCTTACAACCCCACTGACCGCGTGATCGCCGGCACGGCCAGCTATAACGTCGTGCCCTATGATGCGGGCGGCTATTTTACCAAGATCGACTGCTTTTGCTTTACCGAACAGGTGTTGCAACCGGGCGAACGGGTGCAAATGCCCGTGACATTCTATGTCGATCCCGAAATCGTAACGGACAGGGATGCGAAATATATCAAGCATATCACGCTGTCCTATACGTTCCACGAAACCGAACTGCCACAGACCGAGGCGCGCGCTGCCATCGGAACTGGGCCAATAGAAACTATCCCAAGAACAGGGGGACGCCAAAATGGCACACGAAAAGAACCACGACTATCATATCCTTGAACCTTCTATCTGGCCGCTGATGGGGGCCTTGGCGGCCCTAATTATGCTGGGCGGTGCGGTGCTGTACATTGCCGAGGGCGGACCATGGATGTTCTTTGCCGGATTGGTAGGCGTTCTGTATGTTATGTACGGCTGGTGGTCCGAAGTGGTGCACGAAGGGCAAACAGGCGATCACACACCGGTGGTGCGGATTGGCCTGCGCTATGGCTTTGTGTTGTTCATCATGTCGGAAATCATGTTCTTTGCAGCATGGTTCTGGGCCTTTTTCAAAAGTGCGCTTTACCCGATGACCGAAGGCTATCCCAAGGTGGATGGCGTTTGGCCGCCTGCGGGGATCGAAACCTTTGACCCGTGGCATTTGCCGCTGATCAACACGCTGATCCTGCTGTTGTCGGGCACGGCCGTGACATGGGCACATCATGCGCTGGTGCATGAAAATAACCGCAAGGATATGGTGACGGGGCTGGCGATCGGGATTGGGCTGGGGGCACTGTTTACAGTGTTTCAGGCCTATGAATACAGCCACGCGGCGTTCGGGTTTACCGACGGGATTTATCCATCGACATTCTATATGGCGACGGGGTTCCACGGGTTCCATGTGATTGTCGGCACGATATTCCTGACGATTATTCTGATCCGTGCACTGAAAGGGCATTTCACGCCGGAACAACATGTCGGGTTCGAAGCGGCGGCGTGGTACTGGCATTTCGTTGATGTGGTCTGGCTGTTCCTGTTTGCGGCGATTTATATATGGGGTGGGTGAGACCCGTCTCGGAAACGCTCTGGGAGAGCGTTTCAGGGTCGAACGGGCGGAGCCCCGGGCCTAGGTGAAAAAGAGTTTTCTTGCGCTTCGCGCGAGGATATTTGTAGAACAAAGATGGGCGCGGTCGGGTATTGGCCGCGCTTTTCGTTTAGGGGTGACGTTTTGAAGAAACCTGTCCTTGTGCCTTTGTTGTTCGGTCTGATCGGGGCCGCGATACTGATGTCTTTGGGGGTATGGCAGTTGCAGCGGTTGCAATGGAAAACCGCGATGCTGGCCGAAATCGACAGGGTGATTGCGGCGGATCCGGTGCCATTGCCGGATCAACCAAGCGAGGCAGCGCATCAGTTTTTACCTGTGGATGTGCAGGGTCTGATCACAGCGGATGAAATCCATGTGCTGGCCAGCACCAAGGATATGGGGCCGGGCTACAGGATTATCAGTGCCTTTGAAACGGATGGCGGGCGGCGGATCATGCTGGAT
>WGBJ01000035.1 GCA_015494385.1 Marinosulfonomonas sp. | reverse complement strand
CTGTTACCGCTGGTTCTGATTTTCGCCATCATGTATTTCCTGCTGATCCGTCCGCAGCAAAAGAAGCTGAAGCAGCATCAGGCGATGGTTGCTGCCCTGCGCCGTGGCGATCAGGTTGTGACAGCTGGCGGGATCGTCGGCAAGGTGGTCAAGGTTAAAGAGGGCGGCGAAGTCGACGTCGAAATCGCACCGGACGTCAAGATCCGTGTGATCCAGTCGACCATTTCGCAGGTTCTGAACAAGACCGAACCGGCCAACGACAACAAATAATCCTAAACAAACGTAAAATACAGGCAAACATATGCTGCAATTCGATCTTTGGAAGCGCATTGTCATCTGGGGGCTGGTCCTGATCGGCCTGCTGATGGCGGTGCCGAACGGGTTTTACACCCGTGTGGAACAACACAACGATGCGCTGGTCGAGATCGAGAAGTTCGGCAGCACGCCCGAACGTCAGGCGGCTGTGGAACAATGGCCCAACTGGATGCCCTCAAGTCTGGTCAACCTTGGCCTTGATTTGCGCGGCGGGGCACATTTGCTGGCCGAAGTGCAGGTGCAGGATGTTTACGAGGCCCGCGTCAAAGGCATGTGGCCCGATGTGCGCGATGCGCTGCGTCCGGCGCGTGACGTGGTCGGGGCGGTGCGCCGTCTGGATTCGCCCCCTGACCAGTTGCGGGTGCGTATCGAGAAGCCTGAAAACATGGACAAGGCACTGGAACTGGTGCGGGCACTGGCCCAGCCGGTTGTCACACTGGCCGGTGTCGGAGCAACCGATATCGAGGTTTCCGCAGACGGGGATGTGATCACCGTGCAATTGTCCGAGGCAGAAAAGCGGGCCATGGACGAGCGCACAATCCAGCAATCGCTGGAAATCATCCGCCGCCGTGTGGACGAAGTGGGCACGCGCGAGCCGACAATCCAGCGTCAGGGCACAAACCGGATCCTGATTCAGGTGCCCGGTCTGGGATCGGCGCAGGAATTGAAAGACCTGCTGGGATCCACCGCGAAACTGGAATTCAAACCGGTTGTGGGCCGCACATCCGACCCCGATGCAAATCCGGGCGCACGCAACGAAGTGTTGCCATCATTGGATGAGGAGGGCGTTTATTACATCGTTGAAGAGCTGCCCGTTGTCACCGGCGAAGAACTGGTCGATGCGCAGCCCACCTTTGACCAGAACGGCCGCCCTGCGGTGAATTTCCGGTTCAATCCGGCGGGCGGGCGCAAGTTTGGCCTGTATACAGCCGAAAACATTGGCGCGCCGTTCGCGATTGTGCTGGATAACGAGGTGATCTCGGCCCCGACCATCCAGAGCGCGATTATGGGTGGCTCGGGCATTATCACCGGCAATTTCACGGTCGAGGAATCGACCAAGCTGGCCGTGTTGCTGCGGGCAGGGGCCTTGCCCGCCAAGATGACATTCCTTGAGGAACGCACAATCGGACCAGAACTTGGGCAGGACAGTATCGATGCCGGTAAAATCGCGGCGATCGTCGCCGGTATCGGTGTGCTGGTGTTCATGATCCTGTCTTACGGGTTGTTCGGTCTGTTTGCCGATATCGCCCTGATCATCAACGTTGCGCTGATCTTCGGCCTGCTGTCGATGATCGGTGCCACGCTGACCCTGCCGGGGATCGCGGGGATCGTGCTGACGGTCGGGATGGCGGTGGATGCCAATGTGCTGATTTTCGAGCGCATACGCGAGGAACTGAAAGCGGCCAAAGGGCCGGCGCGGGCGATCGAGCTGGGCTATGAAAAGGCGCTGAGCGCAATTATCGACGCCAATATCACCACCTTTATCACCGCGGTGATCCTGTTTGTCATGGGGTCCGGCCCCGTGCGCGGCTTTGCGGTGACGCTGGGACTGGGGATTATCACCTCGGTGTTTACGGCAATCTATGTAACGCGGTTGATCATTGTCATGTGGTATGAACGCCGCAAGCCCAAACAGATAGAGGTATAAGACCATGAGACTAAGACTTGTACCCGCAGAAACAAACTGGGATTTCTTCAAGGCCCCTGTTCTGACGTTGGGAGTTTCCGGCCTGATGATGGTGCTCTCGGTGGTGTTGTTCTTCACCATGGGGCTAAACTACGGCATTGATTTCAAAGGCGGCACAACGATCCGCACCAAGGCCGAAGTGGCCGTGGATGTTGGTGCCTACCGTGATGCGATTGCGCCGCTGGGGTTGGGCGATGTTTCAATCACCGAGGTGTTTGATCCGACCAAGCCGGACCAGAACGTCACGCAAATCCGTATCGAGGCACAGGACGGGGACGAGGCGATCACCTCGGACACGGTAACAAAGATCGAACAGACGCTAAAGGCCTATGAGCCATCTATCAGTTTCGAGGCAGTCGAATCCGTTGGCCCCAAGGTGTCGGGTGAACTGGTCTGGACCGCTATCGAGGCGGTGATCGCTGCCATCGTCGCGGTGCTGTTCTATATCTGGTTGCGGTTTGAATGGCAGTTTTCGCTGGGTGCTGTGGTTGCGCTGGTG
>WGBJ01000034.1 GCA_015494385.1 Marinosulfonomonas sp. | reverse complement strand
TTGGAAATCAGCGTCGAGGCGGTCGAAAGTCTGACCGCCCGGGGCAAACGCGCATTGGCTGCGGCTTTGGCCGGACGACGCGCAGAACTGGGGTATCAGGATGACGGATAAACATGACGAATTCGGGCTGGACGCCTATTTCGATGCGGGGCGCAAGGCGACAAGGGTGCCTTCGGGTGATCTGATGGCCCGTGTGCTGGCCGATGCCAAGGCGCAGCAATTGGCGAATGTCCCCGCCCCCGCCGCGCAACCCGGGCTGTTTGCCAGCCTATGGGCCGCGATTGGCGGCTGGCCGACTGCCGCGGGCATGGTAACGGCAACGCTGGTGGGGATCTGGATCGGCATCAGCCCGCCTGCCCCGCTGGAACAAATCACCGCCGAGGTTCTGGGCAGCACTGATGACGCCTATCTGGTTGATCTTCTGCCCGCCTTTGGCGATGATTTCGTGGAAGGATAGGACATGGGCAACAACATGGGCGACGTGGAAAACAAAGTTTCGACCGGCCGGTGGGTCAAGGTTTTGCTGGCGGTTTCACTGGGGCTGAACATGCTGGTTCTCGGCGCAATCGGCGCACGGTTATACAGCAATCGCGGGGACGCATTGCAGCCGCATAATTTGCGCGAAGCCAGCTATGGCCCCTATTCCCGCGCCCTTAGCCCGCAAGACCGCAAGATCATCGGCGAAGCCCTGCGGCGCGAGGCAGGATCGTTGCGGCAAAACCTGCCAAAGATAAAAGAAACCTTTCAGGCCCTGATCCTTGCCCTGCAGGCCGAAGAATATGACCGCGACGCGGTGCACGGGTTGATCGCCGAACAACAGGCGATGGGGTTAAAACGCCAGCAGGTCGGGCAACGTCTGTTGCTGGAACGGCTGGATTCCATGACTGTCGAGGAACGCCGCGCCTTTGCCAAACGCCTGCAACGCACCCTTCGCCACCGCCGCACCCCGTAGGGCGGGGTTCACCCCGCCACGGCGCAACCTAGATTGCCAGCACCAGCAACAGGATCGACACCAGCAGGATCACAATCCCCGCCACCTCGCGCCATGTGCTGCGTTCCTTGTAATAGAAATAGGACGCCAGCGCCCCGAACAGCAGTTCAACTTGCCCCAGCCCTTTGACATAGGCCACGGTTTGCAGGGCAAAGGCGGTGAACCAGCATAGGCTGCCGATCATCGACATGATCCCCATCAGCCCCGCCACCCGCCACGATGCCAGCACCCGCGTGATCTGTCCGCGTTCGCGCGCCAGCAGCCAGACTGCCAGCACAACGCTTTGAAACGCGGTGACCACCGCCAATGTCAGGTTGGCCCGCAGGAAGGTGTCCCCATCGCCCAGCGCAAGCACTCCGCCGCGATAGGCCACAGCGGAAACGGCAAAGGACAGGCCCGACAGCAGGCCCAGACCGGCCGCAGGGTTAAAGATACGGCGCAACAGGGGGCCGCTGTTGCCGGGCGCATCCGACAACAGGATCAACCCGACGAAACCGATCACAATCGCCAACACGCCCCAAGGTGACAGCCCTTCGCCCAGCACAATAAACCCGACCAGCGCCGACAGGATCACTTCGGTATTCTTGAAAGTCAGCCCGACCGCGAAATTGCGCTGCGAAAACAGCGCCACAACACACATCGTGCCGATGATCTGCCCAAGGCCGCCAACCACCACATAGGCCCAGAACACCGGCTGGACCGGCGGCAGGTCGAACCCGCAGACCCGCATGTAGACCACCACAATCAGCGCCACCAGCGGCGCGGAATAAAGAAAGCGCGCAAAGGTCGCCCCTGCCACCGACAGGCGTGTCGATTTCAGGTGCTTTTGCAGCATAAAGCGCAGGTTCTGCGAAAAGGCCGCAGCGATGGTGACGGGTATCCAGAGTTCCATGCCCGCTTAGTGGCACCCCTGCGCGGCGGTGTCGAGGGTCAGGCGCCCTTGCGGCCCCAGCCGATCCGCGCCCATAGGCGCTCGTAACCGATATAGGTCATCAGCCCGACCGCCGCATTGGCCAGCGCCATCACCCCGCCAACCCGCATGGATCCGGTAAAGCCATAGCCAACGATCGACATGGTGACGAGGCCCAGCAATTGCCAGCAAACAGCCTTGACCCATGTGCGTTTCGGAGTGTCCATTTCGGTGATCTTCCCTTTCACATCAGGTCTATCCCGAACGCGGGTTTTTGTGTATTCAGCGTATGAAAAACATTTATTCCCCATTGCAGGATAAATTCACCAATGCAGAATAAAACCGATAAACGCGCCCGCGCCGCCCTGTTTCGCACCCGTCTGGCGCAAGCGCTGGAACATAGCGGGATGTCCCGAAGTGCCCTGTCGCGGGCGGTGGGGGTGGATCGTTCGACCATCTCGCAATTGCTAAAGGGGCAAGGCACCCGTCTGCCCAACGCGCAGGTGGTGGGGGAATGTGCTGCCGCACTTGGCGTGTCGGCAGACTGGTTGCTGGGTCTGGCGGAACACCCGGAAATGGCAGTCGACCTGCTGGCCTCGGCGATGAGCATCACGCCTGCCTCGCGGGCGCTGGTCGATGCGGAAATCTTCAACTGGCACAAGGAAGCCGCCGGTTACAAAATCCGCCACGTTCCGGCCACCCTGCCCGACATGCTGAAGACACCGGACCTGTTGGCATGGGAATACGAGCCGCAACTGGGCCGCTCACCCGAACAGGCCACGGGTGCGGCCACCGATCTGCTGGACTGGATGCGCAACACATCCTCGGATTACGAAATCGCCCTGCCCCTGCATGAACTGACGTCATTCGCCCGTGGCGAGGGCTATTACACCGGCCTGCCCGCCGGTATCCGCCGCGCCCAGATCGACCGGATGCTGGAATTGCACGACCAGCTATACCCGTCCTTGCGGCTGTTCCTGTTTGACGCACGGCGCCTGTTCTCCGCCCCGATCAGCATCTTCGGCCCACTGCTGGCCGTGATCTATCTGGGCCGCAACTATCTGGCCTTTCGCGACAAGGAACGGGTGCAGGGGCTGATCGGCCATTTCGACTGGCTGGTGCGTGAAAGCGTGGTGTCGCCGCGTGATGTGCCGGAATATTTACGCAAGCTGCGCAGCGAAATACCGCTTTCCTGACGCCGCCCCCGCAAATGAAAAGGCAGCGCCCGGATGCCCGAACGCTGCCTTTTCCTGTTTCAATTGACCAGACCGATTATTCAAGCGGCTCGAAAAAGCCGTCAGGCAAAAGCCGGGTCATAAAGATCTCGTCGATCCCCTGATGATCATCCGGCCCGTAACTGATGGTCACACCACCAAGGTCCAGATTGGTCATGCTCTGCATCGCATTCAGGAAACTGTCGCGGGTCGGGTTGTCACCCGCATTTTTCAACGCCTCGATGGCAACACGACCAACAATATACCCTTCCAGTGATACAAAATCGAAACCGGCCATACTGTCGGACTCGGTCAGGGCCTTTTGGTATTCGGCCACGATCTTGATGTTTTCATCCCACGGGAACGGCACAACCTGCGAAATCAGAACACCCGCGCCTTCGGGCCAGAGTTCATCGGCCAGCGCCTGCGAGCCAACAAAAGAAATGGTCACGAATTCGGGCGTGAATTCAAAGGTCCGCGACAGTTTGATGAATTCGCCGATCGGCTGGTAAGCCCCGACCATCACAACGGCCTCGGGGTTAACCTCCATCATGGCCACCAGCGCATCTTTGACGTCGGTGGTGTTGCGGGTATAGGTGCCGCGCGCGGTCAGTTCCATACCGCGACGGGCAAGCGCCTTTTCCACACCGCTCAGACCGACTTTGCCAAAGGCGTCGTCCTGATAAAGGATCGCGATATTGGTCTTGCCTTCGACATCGACCAGTTGCTTGATCCATTCTTCGGTTTCCGCATCATAGGTGCCGCGAATGTTGTAAACATTCTTTAGCTCGGGGTTGCGCAGGAACCCTGCCCCCGTAAACGGACCGATCAGCGGGATGCCCGCCTTTGTGGCGATCGGTTGCAGCACCTTGTTGGTCGGGGTGCCGACTGTACCGATCACGGCAAAGAACCGGTTTTCGTCCAGCACGGCATTGATTGCCTCGATTGAACGGTCCGGCTCGTAGCCGTCATCGCGGCTGTCCAGGGTCAGCTTGCGACCATTGACGCCCCCTGCGGCATTTACTTCGTCAAAAGCTGCCAGAATGCCTTTTTGCATCCCAAGCCCCAATTGTGCGGCGGGACCATCCAGCGCCGCAATCTGGCTAAAGGCAACGGTATCGGCTGAAACTCCAACCTCTTGCGCATGCAGCGGAAGGGCCAATGCCATCACGGCAGCAGTTACTCCTGTTAAACAGAAATGTCTCATATTTTATTTCCTCACTCGACTGGCGATATTGGGCGAATACGTTCTGGAGATGGAACCTGTTCAAAACAAAGGTTCATCTTCCCAGCCCACTATTGCCGGCGAATCCAGATTTCCACCCGGCGGTTGGTGCGTTTACCTTCCAGGGTCGCATTACACGCAACCGGCGCAAGTTCGCCATAACCTTTGGCGGCAAAAGTGACACCATTTCGGTTGGTGATTTTCCCTTGGGAATAGGCCTTTGCAGACTGCATCGCCTGTTGCGCACGGTTGAACGACAACCCCTGGTTGGCAACGAAGCTACCATCCGCATCCGAGAAGCCGGCAAACAACAGTTCGACCGGATAATCAAGACCGTTCAGATAATCGAACAGCTCGTCAAGGTCGGCATATGCCTTGGCTTCCAGCGAAGACGAACCCGACCCGAAACGGATCGTTGTTGTCAGCCGGTCATACGACAGCAGATCAACCACCAGTTCACGCATCAGCGGCAGTTCCTCGGGGTTTTGTGTTGCCTTGATCACGTCGAAGGCACGGCCACCCTGATAGGGGCGCGTATCCTGCTCGACGGCAAGACCGTAAAAACCCGCGCGCTGGACCAGATCATCGGCCTCTTCGCTCATGGTGAAATCAATCAGACCCTGTGCAATTTCGCCCATATTGTCGGAACGGTTATACAGGTAGACACGACGCTGGATCGGGTATTCCTCGGCCTTGGTTGTAAAGGAATCCGGGGACACTGTGATGCCGCACTGGTCAATAATATCCAGCGGTTTTGTGCTGGTGGCAAAGGCCGCACCCGCGATACCAATCGCGCTGGGTTGGGTCATAACCGAACGGGCCAGTTGATCGTCTGTATCCAGAACAATCACAGAATCGGCCTGCTTGTTGCGGGATTTGGCAAAAATGGCCCGCTGGAACACACCACCAATACCTGTTGCCTTGTCACGACCGTAGACAATGATAGCTTCGTTGCGACCACCCAGTTCGGACCAGTTGGTGATGCGGCCGCTATAGATACCGTCCAGATCCTCGAGCGAAACAGCCTGCACCGGATTGCTGGGGTGCACCATGATCACCACGGGATCCACCGCGATCACATGTTCCTGTGCCGCATCAATCAGGTTACCACCACCCGATTTTGCCACACGCCGTGCCTCGGCGGGCAAAACGCGGCGGGTGGACATGCCGATCTGCGTATCAGCACTTGTAAGTGCCTTGAATGCTTCGTTGGAGTTGCCAAGATTGGTTCTGACATTTGTCAAAACATTGCCATCGGCATCGACAAGCTCATTGAAAATCATGCCAATCGGCGCCCCGGGGATCGAATTCAGCTTCAATCCGGCGGACTTTGAATATCCTTCCAGCAGCAGCGGCATCAACCGGCTGCCGATGGCACTGGATCCTGCAATTTGCAAGGAGTCATTTTTGACAAGTGCCGGGCAATCCCCTTCACAGGTCACATCCTTGACGCTGATGGACAGCGTGCCGATGCTTGTGTCGATTTTATAGAAACCGTCTTCGACAGCGATCAGGTCACCTTGAACCGAAAGGCTACCTTCAATGGAATTCAGTGTAACTTGTTTGGCCATTGCAGGTGCAGTCGTAAACACGCCTGCTGCCAGAATCAGCGATAAAAGGGCAGTGCGCTGTTTCACTGTTTTAGTAGAGAACGATACCATCGTTATCCTCCAGATTAAACCATATCGCCCCCATACAGTTTATAACCAAGCACAACTAATCTCTTAGCCTTACGAATCGTTACAACGAAGGTTAATACCCGATTCATTAAGGTTAAGATACAACTCTTAGGGTATTAATATAAGAATTTTCAATCCCGAGACAAATATCCACTACTTGATAACCCCGATGGCCTGCCCAACTCCGTCCGGCACGGGCAATGCACTATGCGCCTTTGCAATCTCGCCCAACCGTGCAGCAATATGGTCCACCGGAACCGAGGCCCGGCGGGTATCCAGACTGACATGGATCAGCATATGTTCCCCCGTGGCCAGCAGGCGGTCCCCTTCAAACATCCGGTGAAACAGTTGCATCTTTTTACCCTCGCCCTGCAGGCATTGGGTTTCGATCCTTATCCGCGCGCCTGCGTGGACTTCGTCCAGATGGCGGATGTGGGTTTCCACGGTGAAATAGCTGCCGCCTGACGCGATGTATTCTGCGTCACAACCGATGATTTCCATAAAGCGGTCGGTGGCATCCCCAAAGGCCTGTAAATAGCGCGCCTCGTTCATGTGGCCATTATAATCGGTCCAGTCCAGCGGCACGGTTCGGGTCACAGTCGGGATAGGCTGTTTGATGTCCAGCGCCGGTTGCGCCTGTGCTGCGTCAAAGCGGTTCAGCAGTACCCCTGCCCCCGCATCCTGTGCCTTGAGCGCACGCAACATGGCCACCAGAACCGCGTCCTGCGGCGCATCCAGCCCTGACGCTGCCCAGCGCTGGCCAAGCCCGTAGCGCAGCACATCCGAAATATCTGACGGGCTGGCCATGCCCTCGGCGACCAAGCGGTCAGCCTCGGCTTGCAGGGCGTTTTGCAACGCTACGGAAACCCGTTCCTCGCCCTGTTGTTCCACAGGGGCCATGCCAATGCCCTGCAACACCTCTTTGGCCCGCGCCTTTACCTCGGGCGGATTGGTATCGTTCGCCGCCAGTTCCACCAGCGGCAACAGATAGACGGGGGCAAGCGCATGGGTGGCGATGATCTGTTCGGGCCGCGTGGCGCAGCCCTGCAATTCATCCACCGTAAACACCCCCGAGGACGAGGCAATCACAGTGGCATTTTTGCAATGTTCCTGTATCTTCTGGAAAACCTTGCGCTTTAGCTCCAGCCGTTCGGGCAAGCATTCCTGAATCCAGTCCGCACCTTCCACCGCCTCGGAAATGGTCTGGCAAAACACCATGTCGCCCATTTCCGGCAAGGCGACATCCGACAGTCCGGGTAAGCCGCGCCGGGCCTGTTGCAGCACTGCCCCGACCAACCCCCGCGCCATATCGTCAGGATCAAACAGGCGCACATTCCAGCCCATCACCCTGAACCGCGCCGCCCAGCCCGCGCCGGTTTCGCCCGCGCCGATGATCGCCACTGTCTGTTTCATATCAATCCCCGCAGCGGATGAATTTCACCGGCTCGCCGGCCCCGAACCAGATATACAAAACATCCGCGCCATCCATCATCAGCACATTATAGGCGGTATAGGTTTCGCCCTCGGCTGAACATTTCGTGGCCAGTTCGTAATAGGCGTATTCGTCATTTCCCTTGACGGATGTGATTTCGCAAAGGTTCTCGTAGCCCTCCATTTCCGTCGTTGTCAGACGGATCGGGGCGGGTGTGATACTGCCGATCCGGTCGGCGTTCTTGCACCATTCATATTCGCCGGTCCAGACACCGACCCAGTTCGGCTCACCGGCAATAACGGGGCTGGCCATCAACACAGCGGTGCAAATCGCAATCAAATTCTTCATTTTCAAATCTCCTTTACGGTTTCAAAATAAGTCGGGTCAAATCATACCCGTTCCAGTCCAGAATTTCGCGCGCCGCCTGCATCCGGTCCGGCGGAATATGCCGATCCCGGTTCAATACCATAGCAAAACGGCCATCCACCGAACCAATCACCGCCGTGCGATAGGTCTGGTCCACCCACATCACCCAATGTTCGCGGCCCTTGTGCGCCCCGCCCTTTGGCGTGAACCGCCCCGGACCGGTGACGGGGGCAAGACTGTGGTTTTCCGCGCCGTTGCAATTGCGCTCGACCCAGTCAAACCCTTTGGGTGTTATGCCGACCCGAACCCTGCACAGCGCCGGATCATAGGTGGCGACCACCACCCACTCCCCCGCAAACAGGACCGGATCAAACAGGGCAACAGAAGTGATCCGCGCCGACGCATCGCGATACCCGGCAACAGGCGCACAGGCCGCGACGCCAAAAATGAGGGCAATGATCAGTCGATACAAATCTCGACCACCTCGCCGTTGTCCTCGACCATACCGAAGCAGCCGAATATCGGCGATTTGGCGGAACAGGTGCGGGTATCGGCGAAACACACGCCTGCGCAATCCTTGTTCGTTTTGCAGGATTTTCCACCGTCACCTGTATCCATGATACAGGCTTTGCCAAACATACC
>WGBJ01000033.1 GCA_015494385.1 Marinosulfonomonas sp. | reverse complement strand
CTGCCGGTTCTGTTTGAACGCTATGGCCTGAACGAAATCTGGGCCGAAGCATACGGCGAAGTTGAAAACGTCACCTGGCTGTCTGCCGGTGCGTGGGATCCGCTGCATATCTTTACCGTGAACAAACCCATTCGCTCGCTGGCCGACATGGCGGGCTTGCGCGTGTTCGGTGTGCCGACCGCTGGCCGCTTCCTGTCGCGTTATGGCCTGATCCCTGTGACGGTTCCGTGGGAAGACGTAGAAGTCGCCATGCAAACCGGCGAGCTGGACGGCGTGGCCTGGTGTGGCTTTACCGAAGCCTACGAGGTTGGCTGGGCCGACATCTGTAACTATGCCCTGCTGAACAACGTCACCGGTGCATGGTGTGGTTCCTACTTTGTGAACTCGGAAAGCTGGGCCAAAGTGCCACCGCACCTGCAGCAGCTGTATCGCTCCACCATTGACCAGTCGCACTACTATCGTCAGGTCTGGTATTGGGGTGGAGAAGCCAATTTGCGCGTCAACGGCGGCAAACTGGAACACACCACCATTCCGCAAGAAGAATGGAACACCGTCGTCAAAGATGCCGAAGGCTTCTGGGACGAGTTGGCCTCGCGCAGCTCGCGTGCAGCCAAGGTGATCGACATCTTCAAGGAATACACCGAGATCATGGAAAAAGCCGGCACACCTTACCGTTGCCAATCTTGACAAACATAAACCTTGGGTGCCCTGTCACGGGGCACCCGACCCAGACGAAAAGCGAGTTTCACCATGACAGCCCCCCTATCCTTTGATGCGCTAAAGAAACAGGTTGCCGATGGCAGCATTGATACGGTTCTGACCGTGATGGTTGATATGCAAGGCCGCCTTATGGGCAAACGCATGGTGGCGCAATATTTCGTCGATGGCGCATGGGAAGAAACCCATTGCTGCAACTACCTGCTGGCCACCGATCTGGAAATGGCCACGCCCGATGGATACGCCAGCACCAGCTGGGAAAGCGGCTATGGCGATTATGTCATGAAGCCCGATCTGGACACCCTGCGCCCCGTTCCGTGGCTGGAAGGCACCGCAATGGTGCTGTGCGATGTGCTGGATCACCACGGAAATGACGTCACCCATTCCCCCCGCGCGGTGCTGAAAAAGCAACTGGCGCGGCTGGCCGATATGGGCATGGACGCAATGATGGCGACCGAACTGGAGTTTTTCCTGTTCGAAAAATCCTTTGACGAAATCCGCGCCGAGGGTTTCCGCGATCTGAAACCGATCAGCGCCTATAACGAGGATTACCACATCCTGCAAACCACCAAGGAAGAGCACATCATGCGCCCGATCCGCAATCATCTGATTGCCGCCGGTGTGCCCGTGGAAGGCTCCAAAGGCGAGGCCGAGGCGGGGCAGGAAGAATTGAATATCAAATACGGCGCACCGCTGGAGTGCGCCGACCACCACACGATCGCCAAACACGCGATCAAGGAAATTGCCTGGGCGCAGGGCCACGCCGTGACCTTCCTGCCCAAATGGCACCACGAAAAGGTCGGCTCCTCCTCTCACGTTCATCAATCCCTGTGGAAAGACGGCACATCGCTGTTTTATGACGCCGACAAACCGCACGGCATGTCCGACCTGATGCGCAGCTATATCGCGGGGATGATCAAATACGCCCCCGATTACACCTATTTTCTGGCCCCCTATATCAACAGCTACAAACGCTTCCAGAAGGGCACATTCGCCCCGACCGGCACCGCATGGTCTGTTGACAACCGCACCGCCGGCTTCCGCCTGTGCGGCGAAGGCACCAAGGCCGTGCGGGTAGAATGCCGCATTGGCGGATCCGACATGAACCCCTATCTGGCAATGGCTGCCCAACTGGCCGCCGGTCTGAAGGGGATCAAAGAAGGTCTGGAACTGGGCCCGCCCCTGTCCGGCGATGCCTATGCCGCCAAGGATGTTGACCATATCCCCGCCAACCTGCGCGACGCAGCCGAGGCCTTGAACGCCTCGAAAATGCTGCGCGAGGCACTGGGGGACGATGTGGTTGACCACTACACCCGCGCTGCCAAATGGGAGCAGGAAGAATTTGACAAAGTTGTCACCGACTATGAAATCGCCCGTGGATTTGAAAGAGCCTAAACCATGACACAAACACTGAAATGTATCTCGCCGATCGATGGATCGGTTTTTGTCGAACGCCCGCTGCTGACTATGGAGCAGGCCAACGAGGCTGTTGCCCGCGCCAAGGCCGCGCAAAAGGAATGGGCCGCCCGCCCGTTGCAGGAACGCATTGATCTGGTGATGGCCGGTGTGGCCAAAGTCGGGGAAATGAACGATGTGATCGTGCCTGAGCTGGCCAAACAGATGGGCCGCCCCGTGCGCTATGGCGGTGAATT
>WGBJ01000032.1 GCA_015494385.1 Marinosulfonomonas sp. | reverse complement strand
GCCAAAAACGCCGCCAATTCGCGCATCAGATCTCTATCCTCCATCGCCGCGATATGCTGGCCTGACAGATTATCCAGCTTTTTAAAGTCAAAGCGTGACGGGGATTTGCCGATTCCCGACAGATCGAACCATTCAATCGCCTGTTCGGTGGTGAAAAACTCATCATCCCCGTGGCTCCAGCCCAGCCGCGCCAGATAGTTGCGCATGGCGGCAGCGGGGTATCCCATCGCCTGATATTCCTCGACCCCCAGTGCGCCGTGGCGTTTGGACAGTTTCTTGCCATCCGGTCCGTGGATCAGCGGGATATGCGCCCAGACCGGAATATCCCAGCCCATCGCCTGATAGACCAGCGTCTGGCGTGCGGCATTGTTCAGGTGGTCATCGCCCCTGATTACATGGGTCACGCCCATATCGTGATCATCTACAACCACCGCCAGCATATAGGTGGGGGTACCATCGGAACGTAAACAAATCATGTCATCCAGCTGATCATTGCGGAATGTCACATCCCCCTGCACCTGATCACGGATCACGGTTTTGCCATCACGCGGCGCCTTCATGCGGATCACATAGGGCGCATCGGGGTGGTCGGCCGGATCAACGTCACGCCAGGGGCTGCGGAACAGGGTGGATTTGCCCTCGGCCTTGGCGGCTTCGCGAAAGCTGGCAATTTCGTCCTGTGTGGAAAAACATTTATAGGCGTGCCCGCTGTCCAGCATTTGCCGCGCCACTTCGGCGTGGCGGTCGGCGCGTTCAAACTGGCTGACCACTTCGCCATCGTGGTCCAGTCCCAGCCACTCCATCCCGCGCAAAATGGCGGCTGTGGCGGCATCGGTGGAACGGGCGCGGTCGGTGTCCTCGATCCGCAGGCGGAACTGACCGCCATGGTGGCGGGCAAACAGCCAGTTGAACAGGGCCGTGCGCGCGCCCCCGATATGAAGATACCCTGTCGGGGAGGGGGCAAAACGGGTGACAACCGGTTGATCAGACATATGCGTTAACCTTTTGGAAACTATAAGGGGGATAGCGTTAAGGATGTATTAATCCTGTGCGGAGGCAAGGACAAGGGTGTCAGACCTGTTACGGTTGTTCAACCCGCTGGAAATTCTGGCGCGGCAGCGGGGGCACTTGTTCCCCTGGGTGCCGGTGTGTCTGGCGTTTGGCATCGGCATCTACTTTGCCTTGCCGGTGGAACCGGCGGGCGGGGCCTATGCGGTGCTTGGCCTGTCTGTGTTGGTATTGCTGGCGGTCGCGCGCTGGCTGGGCGAGGGGGCGCGGCCAGTATTCCTTGCCCTGTCGCTGGTGCTTGCCGGTGTGATGGTCGCGGGGCTTCGGGCGCATATGGTCAAATCCCCTGTGTTGAGTTTCCGCTATTACGGGCCGGTGCAGGGGCGGATCGTGAAAATAGATCGCTCGATGTCGGACAAGCTGCGCCTGACGCTGGACACTGTGGTGCTAGAGCGCATGGACCCCGTCCGCACCCCCGACAAACTGCGCATCGCCCTGCATGGCAAGGGCGATTTTATCGCTTATGAACCGGGCCAGACGGTGATCCTGACCGCCCACATGTCGCCCCCCAACGGGCCGGTCGAACCGGGTGGGTTCGATTTCCAGCGCAAAGCGTGGTTCGATGGCTTGGGCGCGGTTGGCTACACCCGCACACCGGTGCTGTTGCTGGAAAGGGCCGAGGTGGGCAAAGCGGGCCTGTTCATCCACCGGCTGCGGATGCGCATTTCTGCCGGTATCCAGTCTATGCTGGGCGGCGATGTCGGCGCCTTTGCCGCCGCCATCATGACCGGCGACAGATCGGGTATGCGACGGCAGGTATTGGACGAACTGCGCGCCTCGAACCTTGCGCATTTGCTGGCGATTTCCGGTCTGCATATGGGCCTGCTGACGGCCTTTGTGTTCGGTGCGTTGCGCTACGGGCTTGCCCTGATCCCCGTCATCAACCTGCGCTGGCCGATCAAGAAAATCGCTGCCGGTCTGTCGCTGCTGGCCGCCGCGGCCTATCTGCTGCTGTCCGGTGGCAACATCGCCACCGAACGCGCCTTTATCATGGTGGCGGTGATGCTGGTGGCCGTGATGCTGGGCCGCCGCGCCCTGACCTTGCGAGCGGTAGCGCTGGCCGCCGTGATCGTACTGATCCGCCGCCCCGAAGCCTTAACCGGCCCCGGTTTCCAGATGTCCTTTGCCGCCACCACGGCATTGGTCGCTGTATTCGGGATGCTGCGCCATTGGGATGGCTCCTCGGTGCCAGCACCACTGCGCCCTGTGCTGACGGTGATGCTGTCCTCCTTTGTGGCGGGCGTGGCCACCGCCCC
>WGBJ01000031.1 GCA_015494385.1 Marinosulfonomonas sp. | reverse complement strand
GATCTGACCACGCTGGAGCAGCGCGTGAAAGAGGTGTTCGCGGTGGACTACGAGGCGTTGGGGTATTGAGAGAGCGGCGCGATCGGGCGCTATTTCTTAAGATAAAATTAGAGGCGCAGGCATGTGCTGGTGTAGGGCGGGTTTCAACCCGCCATGTGCTATTCCGGAAGCGGGAACAGAGCTTTCAAATTCCTATCCGCCTCAAGGCCATTGATCTGCTTGGTGAATTCAAATGCCTTGGGAAATGGTTTGTTTTCAATCTTCAGGGTAATGCCCTTGATTTTATAGTTTGTATAAGCCGCCAGGAAGCGCTTGTTTTTGGCCTTAATCGTTTCCTGCCGATCAATCAGTTGTTTGACGAAATGAAACTGTTCCAGCGCGGCGGGCAGGTCTCCTGAGTACAGTTTGGTATCGGCTGCAAGCAAATTGAAGACGATTGCGTTTGGATGTCTTTCCAGCAGCTTGTCAATGATCTGTGTCGCGCGGCCATATTCGCCCTTCTGTGAAAGCCGCTGGGCTTTGAATAATTTATAATTCCGAATGGCACGCATTAACATTAAATATACCTCGGCTACCGCCCCGCCTTCTCCTCGATCCCCGATACCCCTTCGCGGCGCTCCAGCTCGGCCAGCACATCCGCTAAATCCACGTCCCTAGACGCCAGCATCACCAGCAGATGATAGAGCACATCCGCTGCCTCATACGTCAGGTTCGCCTTGTCGTCCTTCACCGCTGCGATGATTGCTTCCACCGCTTCTTCGCCAAATTTTTCGGCGCATTTGTCCGGCCCCTTGGCCAGCAGTTTCGCCGTCCATGAACTGTCGGGATCGGCCCCTTTGCGGGCTTCAATTGTGGCCGCTAGGCGTTCTAGAATACTCATGCCAGCCTCATCGGGATGCCTGCGTCGGCCATGTGTTGTTTGGCCTCGGCAATGGTGTAGGTGCCAAAGTGGAAGATGCTGGCGGCCAGCACGGCCGAGGCCCCCCCTTCGGTCACGCCCTCGACCAGATGGTCCAGATTGCCCACCCCGCCCGAAGCAATCACCGGCACCGGCACCGCATCCGAAATGGCGCGGGTCAGGGGCAGGTTGAAGCCCTGTTTGGTGCCGTCGCGGTCCATGCTGGTCAGCAGGATTTCTCCGGCCCCTTTGGACACCACCAATTTGGCGAATGCCACCGCGTCAATGCCGGTGGCCTTGCGCCCGCCGTGGGTAAAGATTTCCCATTTTCCCGGTGAAACGGTTTTGGCGTCGATCGCCACCACAATGCACTGGCTGCCGAAATGGTTGGCCGCATCGGCAATCACATCGGGGTTGGCGACGGCGGCGGAATTGAACGACACCTTGTCAGCCCCCGCCAGCAACAGGTTGCGCACATCGTCCGAATTGCGCACCCCCCCGCCGATGGTCAGCGGCATGAAACATTGTTCCGCCGTGCGGGTGGCCAGATCGAACATGGTGCCGCGGTTTTCATGGGTGGCCTTGATGTCCAGAAAGCACAGCTCGTCCGCACCCGCGGCGTCATAGGCCCGCGCGGCGTCCACCGGATCACCGGCGTCAATCAGGTCAACGAAATTCACGCCTTTGACAACGCGGCCATCGGCAACGTCAAGGCAGGGTATGATACGGGTTTTCAACATGCCCCTGTCATAAAAGGCCCGCGCCCCCGTGACAATGGCGGGTTTGCGCGATTGCGGGGTTTTCCTGTGTCTGCCCGCCAAAGCCCTGCCATCACAGGGATGTTACATAATCTGTTTTGACTGTGTTGGCCGCATTGACGAGGGTCGCACAGATACGCGCGCCCCAACCTGATACGGAGTTTACCAATGTTCAAATTTGCCCTTGCTGCCGCTATTTCGTTGGCGGCCACCCTTGCCAATGCCGAAATCATCAAAGTTGCCAGCCCCTATTCGGTGGCTGAATCGCTGGACCGTTTGACGGGCGTTGTCGAAGGGGCAGGGGCCAAAGTGTTTGCCCGTGTGGAACACGCCAAAGGGGCCAGGATGATCGGCGAAGAACTGGCGCCCGAAGCGTTGCTGATTTTCGGCAAGCCCGAGGTGGGCACGTCCGCCATGCAGATGAATCCGCTGGCCGGTCTGGTTTTGCCTGCCCGTGTGCTGGCCTATCAGGATGCTGATGGCAAGGTGTGGCTGGCCTATGAAAATCCCGCCGATATGCTGGCCCCATACGACATTCCGGCAGATGCGCCGATTGTGATGAAGCTGACCAAGGTGCTGGGGGCCCTGACCGGCAAGGCCGTGGCGGAATAAAGTGCTTTGTGTTTAGGCCAGTATGATTGCCGAACACCATTGCTCTGGCAATCGCTGCCTCGGCAGTCCTGCCGATGCTTGTATAAAATAAAATGCAAAGGGCTGTAGAGGCTTGGAATTTTGCGCCTTAATAGAACCATTAAACCGGTTTAGTGGTTCTATTGAAGTGTCAGTTAGTCGTTTCATATCAAATGGTTATATAAAACTGGCCACCCCCAGAACGGCCATATACCGCAGGGTTTTCGAGATTGCGACCAGCAGCAGGAACAGCGCGAAATTCATCCGCATCACGCCTGCCGCCACGGTGATCGGATCGCCAATGATCGGCACCCATGCCAGCAGCACCGCCCATTGCCCCCAACGGGTGAACCAGCCCCGCGCCTTGTCCAGCGCGGCGGGGGTGGCGGGGAACCATTTGCGGTCCTGATAGTGCAGGGCAAGACGGCCCAAGCCGTAGTTCAACACTGATCCAAGGATATTGCCAGCACTGGCCACTAGCAGCAGCGTCAGGGTGGAATGCTCGGATAGGGAAGCCATCGCCACCAATGCGGCTTCGGAGCCGCCGGGCAGCAGGGTGGCGGCGGAAAAGGCCAGCAGGAACAGGGTGGTGAGGGAGGTTAAGGTGCCTATGGTCTGCTCCTGTTTGACGGGTGTGCGGGATGCGCAAGAAGCCCCCGCATCGGGTGCGGGGCTGCGTTTACCCCTTCAACAGCGCCAGCGCCGCGCCCAGATCAATCGCCCCGTCATAAAGCGCGCGGCCTGAAATGGCCCCGTTCAGCGGCGCACCACAATCGCGCAGGGCTTCAAGATCGGCCATCGAGCTGACCCCGCCTGAGGCAATCACCGGAATATCCACCGCACCGGCCAGCGCCGCGGTGGCCTCTACGTTCGGCCCCTGCATCGCGCCATCGCGGTTGATGTCAGTGTAGATGATTGCGGCCACGCCTGCGTCCTCGAAGGATCGTGCCAGATCGGTGACCATCACGTCGGTTTCCTCGGCCCAGCCCTTGGTGGCGACGCGCCCGTCGCGGGCGTCGATCCCCACAGCCACCTTGCCGGGAAACGCCTTTGCGGCCTGGCGCACCAGATCGGGGTTTTCCACGGCCACGGTGCCAAGGATCACCCGCGCGATCCCCTTTTCCACCCACATTTCAATCGTCGCCATATCGCGGATGCCGCCACCCAGTTGGGCGGGCACGTCTGTGGCGTCAAGGATGGCCTGCACCGCCGCGCCGTTCACGGGTTCGCCGGCAAAGGCACCGTTCAGATCGACCAGATGCAGCCATTCGCAGCCGGCATCCTGAAAGGCACGGGCCTGCGCATCGGGGCTGTTGTTGAACACGGTGGATTGTTCCATATCGCCACGGATCAGGCGCACACAGTTTCCGTCTTTCAGGTCAATCGCGGGGTAAAGGATCATGGGGTCAAACCTTGCTTTGCAGATGTTTCAGGGCTGTTTTGCATGAAGCGGCGGGAAATGCAAAGCGATCTGCGCGTCCCAACGTAAGGCTTGCCATAGGGGCGCGACCCGCGCAGGATGGAGGCTATGACCCAAGGGAGGAAATAAAATGAAAAAACTGGGACTGATTTTCGCGTTTATATTTGCATTCGTTGCGCCTGCTTTTGCCGATCCGGCAGAAGGTATCTGGAAAACACAGGTGGACGACGGAGCCTATGCCCATATCAAGATGAGTGCCTGCGGCAACAAACTTTGCGGGGTTATCGCACGCACTTTCAATTCCGATGGCGAATATAAATCGCAGAATCTCGGCAAGAAACTGGTCTGGGATATGGAACCTTTGGGCGGCGGATCCTATGGCAACGGAAGCATCTGGCAGCCCTCCAAAGACAGGGTTTACAGCTCGACAATGGAATTGTCAGGAAACAAGCTTGTTGTTGTCGGTCACTGGGGGCCGTTCAAGAAATCCCAGACATGGACCCGCGTCAAGTAACCCTACGGTTTCCACGTCAAGAAATTCGAGATCAGCCGAAGCCCCGCGCTTTGGCTTTTCTCGGGGTGGAACTGCATCCCCAGCATGTTGTCCCGCCCGATGATGGCCGTGACATCACCGCCATACTCCACATGCGCCAGCCGTTGCGCCGGATCATCCACCACATATTTATAGCTGTGCACGAAATAGGCGTGATCGCCGGTGGCAACACCCGCCAACGCCGGATGCGGATTGTCGATCAGCAGATCGTTCCAGCCCATATGCGGAACCTTCAGCGCGGGGTCTGACGGTTCGATCTTCACAATCTCGCCGCCGATCCAGTCAAAGCCTTCGGTATCCTCGTATTCACGGCCCCAAGTGGCCATCATCTGCATACCGACGCAAATGCCCAGAAACGGGCGGCCCTTGTCGATCACCATTTCGCGGGTGGCCTCGAACAGGCCGGAATGGTCGAACAGGGCCTTTTTGCAGGCCGGAAAGGCGCCATCACCGGGCAGCACAATACGGTCGGCGCGCAGCACGTCATCGGGGCTCGAGGTGACAATCACCTCGCCCGCATCAACCTCGCCCGCCATCCGCTGAAACGCCTTTTCGGCCGAGTGCAGATTGCCGCTTTCATAGTCGATCAGAACCGTCAGCACCTACAGCATCCCTTTGGTCGAGGGCACCGCATCGGCCTTGCGCGGGTCGGTTTCCAGCGCGATGCGCAGGGCGCGCGCCACCGCCTTGAAGGCCGCCTCGGCGATGTGGTGGCTGTTGAAGCCGTGGATTTGATCAATATGCAGGGTGATGCCGCCGTGTGTGGACAACGCCTGAAAAAACTCGCGCACCAGTTCGGTGTCAAACGTGCCGATTTTGGCTGTGGGCATGTCCACATTCCACACCAGAAACGGGCGCGCGGACAGATCCAGCGCACAGCGCACCTGTGCATCATCCATCGGCAAGTGACATTCGCCATAACGCCGGATGCCCTTTTTATCGCCCACAGCGGCAACCAAAGCCTGCCCCAGCGCGATGCCCACATCCTCGACGGTGTGGTGGTCGTCAATATGCAGATCGCCCTTGGCGCGCACAGTCATATCCACCAGTGAATGGCGCGACAGCTGGTCCAGCATGTGGTCAAAGAACCCGACGCCGGTTTCATTGCTGTATTGGCCGGTGCCATCCAGATTGATTTCAACCGAAATATCGGTTTCCGCCGTTTTGCGGGTGATTTTGGCTGTGCGCATTGTCGCCTCCAAACAAAGTGTTCGCGTCTCTATAGGCGCGGCGGGGGACGATGCCAAGCATTGTGCTGCGGTTCTTGGGGCGGGTGCGGTTTTCCTGCCAGCCTTAGGCACGCATTCCCATCATACCGGCATTATCAATGTGGTCCTCCGAAAACGCATCCAGCAAGGTGGCATAGCGCATTCGGGCATCGGTGATCTGGCTGTAGGATCCGACAATATCGCGGATCGGGCCGCCCAGACGTTCAAGGCCGGAAATGAAGGCAAGGATCACGCCGACATCGACCGTGCCCTGAATGGCCATATAGCCGCCGAAGGTAATGACGCCGAAAGGGCCAAGTGAAATCAGCAGGTTATTGATGGTTTTCATTATGTTTTTATTGACAATAAAGCGGGTGCGCAGGCCCAGAATATCCTCGACCAAGGTGTTGAACAGGGGCGGCGGATCGGCATTGCGCAGGTCTTCTTCGGGGTTTTCCATGATGAAGGACCCCAGCTCGCGCATTTTCAGGGATTTCTTGCGCGACAGGCGGTTCATGCGGGCCTGAAAGAACGGCACGATGAAAAATTGCGGTGAATAGAGCGCCAGTGCGATCGAGGCGACCACAGGTTCGACCCAGAACATGTAACCCAGCACCGAGACCAGCGTGCCGATTGCCAGCAAGGGGCCGGAAATGGCGGAACCGGCAAAAGCGCCCAGACGCTCCACTTCGGATGACAGCATCGAGACCACGGCCCCTTCGTCCACATGTTCCACATCGGCTGGTTTGGTTACGGGGTGCAGTTTGGGCACAAAGGTATACATGCAAAAGAACACGGATTGGCGCAAAGAGCGCACCACGCGGGCCGAGATCAATTCGCGCTGGGTGCGCATGGCGAATTTGAATCCGGCGGCAACAAACATTGCCAGCAGATAGAACCCTGCCAGTTTGAACAGCAGCTCCGTATCCTTTTGCAAAATCGCATCGTCCAGAATCCGGCGCTGCAATTCCAGCGGGATCGGGGCCAGTGGCAACAGGACCAAGGTCAGGGATATCACAATGACTTGTTGCCAAAGGGATTTCCGGAAGATGTAGCGATAGACAGAGTTTGGCATTTTTTCCATGCTGTTTTGGTGGCATGGGGGCGGGGCGGCGACAATCAAACACTTTTAACGATGGTGTGAATTTAGCGGAGGTGGAAATGACAAACGGCGCCACCCGAAGGTGACGCCGTTTTGTTTCCAATTGGAGCGGGCGATGAGATTCGAACTCACGACCCTAACCTTGGCAAGGTTATGCTCTACCCCTGAGCTACGCCCGCTAACCAATCGTGAGGCGATATATAGCGCGGGTTTTGCGGGCTGCAAGAGGGAAATGGCGCTGAAGTGAAAAAAATCGAATTTTTGCAATAGAGAGGGGAATACTGTCCAAAGGAAAAGACAGGGCGCTGCCCTGTCTTTGCTGTGTTTTTGATTGGCGTTTGTGGCGCGGTTTGTCATTTTCCGCCACTGTATCGGTGTGTGGAAAGCGCGGGATGCCTGCGGCGCGGATATTTGGGCAAAAGAGAAGGATAGGGGTTTTCCGGTTTGCGTATTATTCCAGTTCCACCAGCAGATCCTTGGCGTCGATCTGCCCGCCTGCCTGCACATGCAGCGCCTTGACCGCCGCGTCGCGTTCGGCGTGGATGCCGGTTTCCATTTTCATCGCCTCGATGGTCAGCAGCAGATCGCCCTCGTGCACCTGTTGGCCGGCTGTCACAGCCACGGTCGCCACCACGCCGGGCATGGGCGCGCCGATGTGGTTCGGGTTGCCTTCCTCGGCCTTGGGGCGCTGGGCGGTTTGCGATTTGATCAGCCGGTTGGGCACGCGGATGGTGCGGGGCTGGCCATTCAGTTCGAAGAACACTTTGACGTCGCCGTCCTCGTTGGTTTCGCCCACCGCTTGCAGGCGAATTTCCAGCGTTTTGCCGGGATCGATTTCGGCGGTGATTTCCTCGCCCGGTTCCATGCCGTAGAAAAAGGCGCGGGTGGGCAGGGTGCGCACGGGGCCGTATTGGCGGTGGCGGCCCATGTAATCGAGGAAGACTTTGGGATACATCAGGTAGCCGTTCAGGTCCTCGTCATCCACTTCGAACCCTTCCAGTTCTTTGGACAGATCGGCGCGGGTCTGTTCCAGATCGACGGGTGGCAGGTGCGCGCCGGGGCGGGAGGTGTCGGGTTTTTCCCCTTTCAGCACCTTGTTGATCAGCGCCTCGGGAAAGCCGCCGGGGGGCTGGCCCAGATTGCCGCGCATCATGTCGATCACGGAGTCGGGGAAGGATACGTCGGTGTCGGGGTCTTCGACCTGTTCGCGGGTCAGGTTCTGGCTGACCATCATCAGGGCCATGTCGCCGACCACCTTGGAGGAGGGCGTGACCTTGACGATATCGCCGAACATCTGGTTCACATCGGCGTAGGTCTGGGCGACCTCGTGCCAGCGATCCTCAAGCCCCAAGGAGCGCGCCTGTGCCTTCAGGTTGGTGAACTGGCCACCGGGCATTTCGTGCAGGTAGACTTCGGAGGCAGGGGCCGCAAGGCCTGATTCAAACGCTACATATTGGGCGCGCACGGCCTCCCAGTAATCGGAAACCTCGCGCACATGGGCGATGTCCAGCCCCGTGTCGCGGTCGGTGTGGCGCAGGGCCTCGACGATGGAGCCAAGGCAGGCCTGCGAGGTGCCGCCGGAAAAGGCGTCCATTGCCACGTCCACCGCATCGACGCCCGCATCCGAGGCCGCAAGGATGGTTGCGCCCGCGATGCCGGATGTGTCGTGGGTGTGGAAATGGATCGGCAGGCCGACTTCTTCTTTCAGCGCCTTGACCAGCACCGTGGCCGAGGCGGGTTTCAGCAGTCCGGCCATATCCTTTAGGCCCAGAATATGCGCGCCTGCCGCTTTCAGGTCTTTGCCCATAGCGACGTAGTATTTCAGATCATACTTGGCGCGGTCGGGGTTCAGGATGTCGCCGGTATAGCAGATGGTGCCTTCGCAAACCTTATCGGTGGCAATCACCGCATCCATCGCCACGCGCATGTTTTCAACCCAGTTCAGGCTGTCGAACACGCGGAACACGTCAACGCCGCTGGCCGCTGCCTGTTTGACAAAGGCCTGCACCACATTGTCGGGGTAGTTGGTATAGCCAACGCCGTTGCTGGCGCGTAGCAGCATTTGCGACATTACATTGGGCAGGGCCTTGCGCAGGTCGCGCAGGCGTTGCCACGGACATTCCTGCAGGAAACGATAGGCGACATCGAAGGTCGCCCCGCCCCAACATTCCACCGAAAACAGTTGCGGCAGGTTGGCGGCATAGGTGGGGGCAACGCGGATCATGTCGATGCTGCGCATCCGTGTGGCCAGCAGGGACTGGTGCCCGTCGCGCATGGTGGTGTCGGTCAGCAGCAGTTGCTTTTGCGCCGCCATCCAGTCGGCCACCGCTTGGGGGCCTTTTTGCTCCAGCAGGTTGCGGGTGCCCGGGGCGGGATCGGCCTGCGGGGCAGGGG
>WGBJ01000030.1 GCA_015494385.1 Marinosulfonomonas sp. | reverse complement strand
TCGCAGAACCGTACGCAATCCTGTGCGAGTTGCCACAACCCCGATCATGGCTATGTGGATACGCGTCAAACCGATGCGGGGCTGGCATTTTCGCTGGGTGATGACGGGGAATCGCGGGGGGATCGCAATGCGCCGACCATTACCTATGCGCGTGAGGTGCCTGTGTTTCAGGTGAACGACATGGACTACTACATGGGCGGGCTGTTTCTGGACGGGCGCGCGCATGATCTGGCGGCGCAGGCCGGGGGGCCGCCATTGAACCCGATCGAAATGGGGATGCCGGATAAGGCCAGCGTGGTCTTGCGTCTGGCCGAAAACACCGATTATGTGGCGGCGTTAGAGGCGTATTTTGGCGCGGATGTGGCGGATGTGGAGGCCGCCTATGACGCCATGACACAGGCGATTGCCGCCTATGAGCGGACTGATCTGTTTGCGCCTTATGACAGTAAATACGACCGCGCGGTGCGGGGGGATTATGTGATGACCCCGCAAGAGGCCTTGGGTCAGGATCTGTTTTTCGACAAGCAGCGCACCAATTGCAGCCTGTGCCATGTCGGAAACGAAAAACCCGCCAGCGCAGGCGAGATGTTCACGGCGCATGAATATTTCAATCTGGGAGTGCCGACCAATGTGCCGGGGCGCAAGGCAAACGGGGTTCTGGTGGGCAAGATCGATTTCGGCCTGCTGGGCAATCCCGAGGTGAACGATGTGATCGAAATGGGCAAATTCCGCACCCCCACCTTGCGCAATGTCGCGGTGACGGGACCGTATATGCACAACGGCATTTTCAACGATCTGCGCACGGTGGTTCTGTTTTACAACCGCTACAACACCGACAAAACCGAATGGCAGATCAACCCCGAAACCGGCAAGCCGTTCGGCTGGCCCGAGGTGCCCAAAACGCTGGCAGTGCGCGAGCTGACCCACGGGCCGGCCCTGAGCAACGAGGAAATCGACGCGCTGGTGGCGTTCATGGAAACCCTGACCGATGCGCGGTACGAGGATTTGCTGCAAGAATAGAGCCCTTGCATTTTTCAACGGATTGACCAAAGCTGCACCTCTATTGTTTAAAAATGCGCAGGGGTTGATCATGGACAGCTGGGATGAAATCCGCACCGCCTATCATGTTGCCCGCGCCGGAACGGTCAGCGGGGCGGCACAGGAACTGGGCGTGCATCATGCCACGGTGATCCGGCACATAGATGCGCTGGAATCGCAGATGGGCACCAAGCTGTTTCAACGCCATGCACGCGGCTATACCCCGACCGAAGCGGGTGCCGATCTGTTGCGGGTGGCGCAGGCGACGGATGACCAGTTCGCCCAGCTTGCCGGACGGATCAAGGGACAGGGCGACACGGTGACAGGGGATCTGGTGGTGACATCGCTTGCCAGTTTCTCGCATGTGATGACGCCGGTTCTGGTGCGGTTCCAGCGCAAACACCCCGAGGTCACGGTGCGCTATCTAACCGGATCGCGGCTGTTCCGGCTGGAGTATGGCGAGGCCCATGTGGCCATCCGCGCCGGCTCACCCCCGGATCAGCCCGACAATGTGGTGCAGAAGTTTTCGACCGAATGTATCGCGCTTTACGGGTCCGAGGACTACATCGCGGTGAACGGCATGCCCAAGGGCGAAGGTGATCTGGGATCACACCGCTTTGTCAGCTATGACGAACCTCACACCCGCGCGCCCTATCATCAGTGGCTAAAGGACAACATCCCGTCCGAACAGGTGACGTTCCGCGTGGCCGATGACCGCAGCCTGCAACAGGCCATTCTGGCGGGGGCGGGGCTGGGGTTCATGACCGAACGGATGGCTGATAGCCACAAGGGGCTGGTCAAGGTATTGCCGTCGCGTAGCGGTTGGGCCTCGCCACTGTGGCTTGTCACGCATGTGGATTTGCACCGGACCGCGAAGGTGCAGACATTCCTGAAATTCCTGAAGGCCGAAATGGCGATCGGGGCGGCTGAATGAGCAACCAAATGCGCGGGCATCTGGCGATGCTGCTGTTTTCGGTGCTGGTGGCCGGATCGTTCAGTCTGGGCCATATGGCGGCAAATGAAATCGCGCCGGCGGCGCTGAATGTAGTGCGGTTTTTGATTGCGGCTGTGGTGATCGGCACGGTGGCATCGCTGACCACAGGATTCAAACGCAGCGATTTTGACGCGCCATGGCGGTACCTACTGCTGGGCGGGCTGTTTGCCATCTATTTCGTGCTGATGTTCGAGGGGCTGAAAACGGCTGATCCGGTTAGCACATCGGCGGTGTTCACGCTGATACCGCTGATGTCGGCTGGGTTCGGCTATCTGTTGCTGCGCCAGATCATGACGCGCCGGATGGCGCTGGCGCTGGCGATCGGGGCGGTGGGCGCACTGTGGGTGATTTTTCGCGCCGATCTGGCCGCATTGCTGCGGTTTCGGATCGGCACGGGGGAAATGATCTATTTCTGGGGCTGCGTGGCCCATGCCATATATAC